>DATBVH010000411.1:0-7326 GCA_036515395.1 Candidatus Angelobacter sp. | reverse complement strand
CGGTGGCTTGGTCATAGCCCGGTGCGGCGCTGAATCCTGCCACGCCCGGAACGCTGTTGTTGCCGCTGGTGATGTCATTAAAGACTGCCGTGCCTCCGGCAAACTGGGTGGCTGCCATAGAGTAAAGCACGTTGTTGGCGTTGCCCTGCGGCGCTCCGGTTTTCTGCACCACCAGCGCCATAATGCCGGCGAAAGATGGCGAGGCTGCTGAAGTCCCAAAAACATTTTCCAGCCCACTCACGTTGTTGGTATGGCCTTGCACGATCAGGTAAGCATCGTGGCCGGCCGCACTTAGTGAAACGTCGGGGATGTCGCGGAAGCCGTCCGCAGGCACACCCGGCCCGGTCTGAAACGCAGGCTTGGCATAAATGGTGCTCACGCCGCCGCCAGTGGAACGGATTCCCACGCCGCCCGGTACGTTCGCGCTTTCATTCCATACAATTTCCGGAATCGGTCCCAAAGCCGACGAAAGATCCGGGTTATTCCCTGCTGCCCAGAAGATTCCCGCGCCTTCATTGAACTCAGTTCCGCCAACGGCAATGTTGTTTGGCGTGGAAGCCAGTCCGTTGACAGCCTGGATTGTGCCGACAGCCGCTGTGTTGGCATCGCAACCGGCCGCGCCCGTGTCACCCGTGCTGACGAAAGCCGTAATTCCTTCCGCAGCTGCCTGTGTCCATAGGTTGTTCCAGAAGGTGTTGCCCGTAGCGCCCAGGCTTTGCTCGCAAAGACCAAAGCTGGTGCTCATTACAGGCGCCACATTGTTGTTCACAATGTATTGCGCGGAAAGGCTCACGCCATCGGTGGTGCGCGTGGATCTGGAAATTACAAATTTGATCGTCGCATTCTTTGCTACCGCGCCTGACCATTCCACGTCCAGGTCGGCTTCCAGCTCTTCATTGCCTTTCAAGTCGCCCGGTGCGTTTCCGTTATGAATAAAGACCGGGTCCTTGGCGGGCAGCAGGAAGGTGCTGCGGAAAAACTGCACGTCGCCCAGCACGATGTCCGTGCGTCCCACAATGGCAATCGTCTGGCCCGTGCCATTAATGCCGGAGTTATAGAGCGGGGTCAGGTTATAGATGGTGGCAAAGTCGCCGGGCGCCAGGGAATGCGATCCGTCAACATTGTTCGCGTTTCCTGGCAACTGCGCCACGTTCGCGTCATGACGGAGCGGAAAATCATGCAGTGACACCACTCCCTCTACCAGTCCGGAAAAAGCGCGCGGAATGCTGGGATCAGTGGCATTGGCGTAATGAATTTGCCCGTTCACTTCAAACTGGCGAATGTTGGTCTGGAACGCGCGTTCCACCTGCTGCACGTTGCCGCTGAAATTGATCCACAACTTGCTGTTGCCGATTTCCTCAATGCGGAAGCCGTGGCTCTTGAGCCAGTTGGCCGCGTCGGCCACGTCTTGATCGCTGGGGCCAAAGCGCAAACCAAATTCCTGCGGAGTAAGAAAATGATGAAAATTGGGTGACTTGGGGTTCTGCAGGTCGACTAGAAGCGTATCCAGGTCCGCTTTGGCTGAAGCTCGCGGAGAGAGTGAGAGAATCATGTTCTCCATGGGGAGATTAAGGTCGGCGGAGCCGCGGTCGAATTCCGCGCGCGCGAGCGGATGCACGTTTCCATGTTTGATTACGCGATCGGCTTCGTTGATGGAGCGTTGGGCCAGAGCGGTTGACGACAGCATTCCGCCAAGAATCATCAGTAATAAGGTGCGGAACAGTAGTCGAGTGCGACCACGTGAATGGTTGTGCATTGCGTCCCTCTTTTTCTCTCTAAATCTTTATTCTGGTTTTTTGGAGTCAGCTTGAGGCAGGAGGTTCATCAGACCCGAAACGCGGTGCGCAAGAGATTTACCCCTTGAGATGATCCGGAAGGACATTCGTCGGCGACAACCACTGTGAACCTCTTTAGTTAGAAAGCCTTTAAAGAAGGATTAGAAATTCAAAAGCTTTGGCCGAGGTGGATGCGCCGGTAATTCAAACTTCATCAACGAGAGGGACAATCGGATGACCTGCATTGTCAGGACTTTGATGTGCGACTAACGTAGTTGCAGCGCAATTGTGGCTGGCAGGGAATTACCGGCATCATTCTTCATTCCGCGGCCTGTTCATCAACCACTCAAGATTTATTTTCACCAGAGGCCATTCGCTGATAATGATGCTGTATGCGCACGAGTCGCGGATGGTCCCGTTCGGCAGGACCTGATTGTTCCGCAATATCCCATCCAGCTTCGCCCCCAACCGTTCGATGGCCCGCCGGCTTGCATGATTGAAGAAGTGAGTGCGCAGCTCCACGCAGATGCAATCCAAAGTTTCAAACGCATGCCTGAGCAAAAGCAGCTTGCACTCTGTGTTGAGCGGTGTGCGCTGCAGGCTTTTGCGGTACCATGTGCCGCCGATCTCCACCCGACGATGTGCCTGGTCCCCATTCCAGTAACTCGTCATGCCCACAACTTTTTCCGTGCGAGTATCTCTCACCGCAAAGGGAAGCATTCCGCCTTTGGCTTGGCGGTCCAGCCGTCGCTCGATTTCGGCTTTCATCTGCGAAGGTTCAGGGATGACGGTGTACCAGAGCTTCCATAACTCGCCATCCTGCACGGCTTCAACAAGATTGTCATGATGGGCGAGCGAGAGCGGCTCCAGGATCGCATGCGCTCCGCGCAAAGTAATGGGTTCAGGCCAAGGCATGGAACTTTATCCCTTCGACATCACAGGCTTGGGAAGCTGGCGGGCAGGCGAAGAGTAACGCGCCGCGATCTTCCAATTAGCGGCGTCGAGCCGGGAGGCGTCAGGAGCATTTTGCACCCAGACGTCCGTCAGGAAGAAATCTCCGGAACGATCTACGCCTCCTACCTCAGCCTGTTGGAACAGCACAAGGCTGGCGATGGCGACGTTTCCAAAATCGCGCAGTTCTAAATCCCGGATCTCCCATTTCTTTACAAGGTAGACATTCAGGGTGGCAAGCCAGTCCTTGCGGGAAATCTTGCGCGCTGGATCGTCCGAGATGCGCAAAGCATAGTTGGAGTCGAGAAAGTGCTCGTCCAGCGTTTTGTGATCACGACGTTGAATGGCCTCGCTGAACTCGTGCTCAAGCTGGGTGAAGAATTCCACTGAAGTCATCAGCGGCGATTATAAAGGAAGGAGAACTCCGTTTTGCAATTTCCAATACACCGGCTACCGATTGCCGCTGGTGGTGATCTCACCGTTACTAAAAAGAACTATATCTCCCACACTGTCGCTGACGACACGGCCACGTTGAAGCTGATTGAAATTCGCTTCCATCTGCCGGCTCTCACCGTACGCGATCACGCGCAGATGGATATGACAGAGTTCTTTGATTTCAACGCAGCGCCCCGGATGACGCCACCCACGCCGCCCGATCGACTCACAAACGGAGCGTGTTATCTGGATCACTTGCCGTAAGCAGGGAATAGGATCAGTACGAAAAGCTTGAGGACGCGGAATTAGACTCCCGCGTCCTTATTTTATTTCCAGTTTAGTCCGCTCGCATCTGCGCCGATTTTCAGGATGGCTCCTGATAAAGTCCGATGACATTTCCGCCGGGATCGCGGAATCTTGCAGTGATCTCCGGTGCGTCCGCGCCTATGGGCTGCACGATCTCGCCTCCATTGGCAGTGATCAATTCAATTGTCGCGGCAACGCTATCCACCATCACATAAATAAGGAGGCCGGGTTGGGACGCCGGAGCGCGCTTGAGCACCCACGACCCGCTTACCTGGCCGGTTGTATCGTCAAACGCTGTGCTGCCGTTGCCGCGCATGCGAATATTCCATCCGAAAACGCGTTTATAGAACTCGGCGGAACGCGCAATGTCATTGGTGGGCATTTCTATATAGCAGATTTTTCCGTTGGCAAGCGTAGGAGGCATGTGTATCCCCTCAAAACATCCTTATTCTAATGACCACTAATCAGCACGGCAATAAATTGAGTCAGCTGTGCCTATCCATGTGCTCTAGCTTGTTCGCACGAGTTTAGCCAGAAACCCGTTACCACCCTGTTTGGCCTGTGGTTTGCGCACTTCTATCTGCCCATCACGTGCTCTTACTTCAAGGCAAGGCTGCGGATGCACCGCTGGTCCGTTCAGTACTCGACCATCCTCCAGCGCAAAACGGGATGAATGGTATGGACAAACAATGCTATCGCCTTCTAATTTGCCTTCGGAAAGTGGCCCGCTGAAATGCGAGCAAGTCTCTGCCATAGCGAAGAGACGCTCGCCTCGACGTACAAGCAGAATCGGCACTCCCTGGTACATCGCTCGTGTCGGCGTATTATCCGGCAAGTTGGATTCGGGTAAAACTGCCGTGAAGTTTTCCGGGAACGTTTCTCCTGCCGTGCGGTCCACTCCAACTCTATGTTCGTACACCAGCTTGCCGCCAAGGTGGGCCGAATATGACATCAAGGCATAACCTAGAGCGGCAAATCCCCGGCCCTCATTGCGCGCCTTCTTCTTGCGCATGATGAGCGACGTTGCGAATAGCGTAGCAGCGCCTATGTTCAACAACCCATGAATCAGTCCAAGCCGACGGGCTGGAGGATCAACGTCAGACCAGTCCGTTACTCCCGTGATTGCCGCGCCTGCCGCACCGGCCAGTCCTATTGCTATCGATGTGTCCGCGGCCACGGCAAACTCAAAGCGATTGTTGATCATTTCCAAAGCATCGAAAACCATGGCTACGGTCCAGGCCCCTATGGGCACATCCGTCAGCACGACATGGAGTGGTTCACCCAGCCATGTGCCGTTCAGGAAATTCCTGGCTTTTTGAGCGGCAGGATTGCCATTGGCGTATAGGGCCTTATCGATCGCTTTCTGTATTTTCTCTTCAACCGGTTTGGATTCTGGCATGTGTCATTCCTCGCAATGTGAGATGCGAAAACTTCAACTCAAATCGCTTCTCGGATTTCCACCTGCCATGAACTGCAAGCGCTATTCTGCTAAAATCGCGCAAGTCCCTTAAGATCGCGGGGAAAAAGTCAGCGCGCAAAAAAATGGCCCGTAAAATCTCACTCTTTGTGCCGTGCTTTGTGGATCAGTTACAGCCACAGGTGGCGGTGGATACCGTGAAAGTGCTGCGGCGCATTGGATGTGAAGTGGATTTTCCCGCAGACCAGACCTGCTGCGGGCAACCTGCATTCAACACTGGCTTCTGGGATGAAGCCCGTCCCTGCGCCGAGCGATTTCTGCGCGTATTCAAAGACGCAGAAGTGATTGTCTGTCCCTCTGGCTCTTGCACCACCATGGTGCGCGTCTTCTATCCTGAGCTGATCGCTACCGGCGCGATGCACGATGAAGCTGTAGCGCTGGGCAAGCGTACCTTTGAACTTTCAGAATTTCTGGTGAAGGTAATGGGCCTGACCGATGTGGGCGCTGCGTTTCCGCATACTGTTACTTACCATGCGTCTTGCCATGGGCTACGAGAGTTGAAACTGCGTAATGAACCATTGCAACTCTTGCGCGGCGTTAAAGGTCTCAAACTAGTAGACATGCTGCGCTCAGACGAGTGCTGTGGTTTTGGCGGAACGTTTGCCACCAAGTTTGAAAGTATCTCCGTGGCCATGGGCGAGACGAAGTGCGATAGCGTTGCCGTGACAGGCGCGGAGTACGTGACAGCAATTGATCCCAGCTGCCTCATGCATGTGCAGGGAATCCTTGGCCGGCGCAAAGATCGCGCGCAGACGATCCACCTTGCCAGCATATTGGCGAGCGAGGCAAACGCATGAGCACCACCACTCCAACTCCCACGCCCGCCGGCGAGACGCCTTCCGCTCTTACAGCCGCACAAAAATTCCTGCGCGACGCAGCCACAAAGTCGGCTGACCTTGTCCATCGTGAGATTATCCGCAAAAACATGGACAGCTACGATGCCGCGCACAATCGTGGCCGTGCGCGCATTAAAGATTGGGAAGCGGCGCGGCGCAAGTGCCAGGAGATCAAGCGCGAGGCCATCAACAATCTAGATAAATATCTGCTGCAGTTTGAGCAGAAGGTGCTCGAACGCGGCGGGCACGTCTTCTGGGCCGCCAACGGCGACGAGGCCTGCGCCTATATAAAGGACTTGGCGGTAAGCCGCGGCGTAAAGACCGTGGTGAAGTCGAAGTCAATGGTCACCGAGGAGATGCACCTTGCCCCGGTGCTGGAAGCGGCCGGCATGCACGTCTGGGAAACAGATTTAGGCGAGTTTATTGTGCAGCTGCGCAATGAAGCTCCCTATCACATTGTGACCCCTGCCATGCACCTGGATCGCAACCAGATCCGCGACCTCTTCCGTGAAAAACTGGGTGAAGATATTCCGGACGCCGATCCGCAAAAACTGGTGGCGCTGGCCCGTCGCAAATTGCGCGAAGCGTTCTTCGCCGCCGAGATGGGAATTTCCGGCGCAAACTTTCTTGTGGCCGATGTAGGCGCTGTCGCGATTTCAACCAATGAAGGCAACGGCCGCCTAAGCACAAGCCTGCCGCGCATCCATGTTGCCGTGACAGGGATTGAGAAAGTGATTCCGCGACTGGAGGACTTGGGAACGCTGTGGCCGGTGCTGGCAACTTCCGGCACAGGCCAACCGATTACCACATATAGCACGCTCGTCGGCGGGCCCAGGCGCGCAGGCGAGGCCGATGGCCCGGAGGGATTTCACGTTGTCCTGCTCGATAACGGACGCAGCAGCTTGCTGGCCAATGCCGAAGAAAGGGAAGTGCTGCATTGCATTCGCTGCGGCGCGTGTCTCAATATTTGCCCGGTGTACCGCAATATCGGCGGGCATACGTACAACACCACATATCCCGGTCCCATTGGCAGCGTCCTCACGCCGCACCTGCGCGGCAGTGAGTTCCAGCATCTTTCTTATGCGTCGTCACTTTGCGGCGCGTGCACCAGCGTTTGCCCGGTGAACATCAACCTGCACCATCATCTGCTGCACAATCGCCGCGACTTCACCAAAGCCGGCGGAGCAAAGACATCCGGAGAGCGTAGTCAGTTCAAGCTGTGGCGGACGGCCATGTTGCATCCGCGCCTCTATGAGTTGGGTGGATGGATGATGCGCCGCAGCCTGCGCCTGATCTATGGCATGGGGCTGGCGGGAACAGCGCTCGATCCCATGCACGACTGGAGCCGCAAGCGCGCGCCCGTGCCGCTGCCCACGCAGTCGTTCCGATCGCGATGGAAAAGAGAGTTGCAAAGGACTGCCAATGGCAACAAATAATCCCAGCCGCGAAGCCATTCTGGCCCGAATCCGCGATGGCCTCAGTGTCCCTGCGCCGCCAATCGAAGACAAAACTTTTTACGGACCAATCTTTGAGGCCGTGGAAAATC
>DATBVH010000410.1:0-6689 GCA_036515395.1 Candidatus Angelobacter sp. | reverse complement strand
GCGGGCTGAGCAGCGTTGCATCGATCTCCAGCAACTGCTTTTTTGGCGCTTGCTCTTAAACTATTTATTAGAAGTTCCCACTGCTTCGCTTGCGCAAGTCAAAATAGTTCTTCACGCACATGACTCACGCACAGCCCCCATACTTTAGTTGCCGCATTTTGCCGAAGGCAGAAGACGAAGTCAAGCTTTATTGGCAGTGTCCCGATTTGGAATTAGGACACTGACCTATCCGAGGTTTTTTGCGAAAATGAATTCATGATGGATCTCCGCCTTCTCACCGCTGACGACGCCGATGCTTTCTGGCATCTGCGCCTGCAAGCACTGCGCAATGATCCTGCCTCATTTGCCGACTCAGCCGAAGAACATCTAACCATCACCCTCGCCGCCTTCAGGGAGAAACTTTCTGCCCGCGATCCTGCTATCAACTTTGTCATGGGATATTTTGAGGCCGGCGTCCTTGCGGGCACTGCGGGTTTTTATCGCTACACGCACAACAAAGAGCGCCATAAAGGCCATATCTGGGGCGTTTACGTGCGTCCGGAATCTCGCGGCAAAGGTGTTGGCAGCGCGTTGATGAAAGAGATTGTCCACCGGGCGAGGAAGATCGACAGGATCGAGCAAATTACCCTGGTTGCTTCTGCCAAACTGCCGGCGCAAAGGCTCTATAAAGCCCTTGGATTTGAAAGCTACGGGATCGAGCCGCATTCGCTCAAGATCGGCAATGAGTATGTCGACGACGTGCTGATGGTTCTCTGGCTCTAACGAATCGTGAGCAAAACTCCTGTTGTCATCGAAACAGGCATCAGGGCACGACTTCGGTTGCAAAGCAAAGCACAAAACATTTAGGTGCGCGTGCCTTGCTTCCTCTCTATAATAGAAAGATAGGTTCCGACCACTCCCGGCCTCAGGCATACCCGGCTGGATGTGGCGGCTCCTTGCTGAGAATGCAAGGACGAGGGTCTGGAGCGGAAACGCACGGGCCTCCCGTTTGGAAAGGAACCGAAACACGCTTCGGCGTCTTTCCCTCCTTTCTGTCTCCTCGCAATCGATCAGCTAATATGAATCGCAACGAAGAAGCATATGCGTCTTCAGGACAAACACGGGCGCTTTATTACTGACCTCCGCGTCAGCATCACGGACCGCTGCAATTACAAGTGCGTCTATTGCCGGACTGGAAATGAAGGCGCGCAGTATTCCGAATTGCCTTTTGCCGATTATCTGCATCTGGTACGCATATTCGTTGAATCCGGCATTGAAAAAGTCAGGCTCACCGGCGGCGAACCTCTGCTGCGCAATGGCCTTGTCGATTTTGTCCGGGATCTGGCTAAGCTGCGCACTCTCGATGGACAAAAACTGGATCTGGCAATCACCACCAACGGCCACTTATTGTCGGAGCTAGTTCAGCCGCTCAAAGACGCCGGTCTGCGTCGCGCCACCATCAGCATGGATGCTGTCGATGCGGAAAAATTCGCCCGCATCACACGCGTTCCCAACGGCTATGACAGTGTGCTTGCCGGTATCCGTGCGGCCAAGCGCGTTGGGCTGGAGCCAGTCAAGGTCAACTGCGTTCTCTTGCGCGGATTCAATGAAGATCAGATCGTCGAGTTCGCCCGGTTCTCCCGTGAGGAAGGCGTGGTCGTACGGTTTATCGAATTCATGCCTTTGGAAGAAGATCGCGTGTGGTCGCCGGACGTGGTTGTCCCCATGGATGAAATTCTGGAAAAGCTTAACGAATTTCGTCCCGTGCGCCAGCTTCCCAACGAGCTCAGTGAAACTGCGCGGCGTTATACGTTTGACGACGGCAAGGGCGAAATCGGCATTATCGCGCCCGTCTCTCATCCCTTCTGCGGACACTGCTCGCGCGTGCGGCTCACTTCTGACGGCAAGATCCGTACCTGCCTTTTTTCCTTGCTCGACCATGACATGGCGGGGCGTATGTATCGCGGCGCCAGTGACAGTGAATTAACTGATTACGTTCGGTCAGTGGTCGACCAGAAAGAAGCTCGCCATCATATTGGAGAAGCGGGATTTATCAAGCCTTCGCGCAGTATGGTCCATATTGGCGGCTGAGCCGCCTACCAGCGGTAACTTGCACCTATAAATGAAGGTTAGTAAGATTTGCCCAATCCCCAAAGAAAGGGCGAGCCCGACCACGCGGCGAGCCCGCTGCTATAGGAGCATCAACGTGCTCAATCGAGCGAAGCTGTTGGGCGGGTTGGAGCGAAGCGACAAAAAAATGAAGGCGCGAATCTCCTCCAGCAATATTGAATTCCCCCAAAGTTTGCTTTGAAAACAGGATAATGGTTTCGAACGGGACAATTAAAGGAAGTTCAGCGGTTCACACACGGGACCCACATATGGCGCTTGCGGTGGAAGTTGCCGGCAAAACCGACGTCGGGTGCGTGCGCACGAACAACGAAGACAATTTGGGCTTCGATTCGCGCTATGGAATTTTTGTGGTCTGTGACGGCATGGGCGGGCAGGCTGCAGGCGAGGTCGCCAGCAAAATGGGTGTGGATGTTCTTCTGGATTATTTCCGGAACCAGCCTTCAGGCGCAGCAAGACAATCGGTGAATGGACAAAACGGTTCCTCTGGAGCGCAAAGTCTGGCGAATGCAATTCAGTTGGCGAACAAGACAATTTTTGAGGCCGGCCAGCAAAGCAATGGGCGGAATGGAATGGGTTCAACAATTGTTGCGGCGCTGGTGCGGGGGAATTCACTGGCCATTGCCAACGTGGGCGATAGCAGGATTTACCTGGTTCGCCAGGGCACAATTCAGCAACTCACGCAGGACCACTCGTTAGTCATGGAACAGGTGAGGCGCGGATACATTACTTTGCAGCAGGCGCAGCAATCGGAAATGCAGAACATAATTCTGCGGGCGCTGGGATCGGAAGAAGTGGTTGAGGCCGATATCGAAGACCTTGTCGCGCTTCCCGGTGACATTCTGATAATGGCTTCCGACGGGCTCACGCGTTATGTGCCCGACGAAGACATTTTGAAGATCGTGCAAGGCCCGCGCGGCCTGCAAAAAGCCCGCGATGAATTGGTAAAGAAGGCCAGAGAATGCGGTGGCGATGACAACATCACCTGCTTATTGGTGCGGATCGTCGAGCGGCCCTGGTATCAAAAAATTTTGGGTAAGTTGTTTTTCGGAGGCCCACAGTGGCAAAACTCTATTTGAAATTTGAACAGAACGGCCAGGTATTAAAAGAGGTCTTTCTGTCGCAGGCGGCAACTACTATTGGCCGGCTGCCGGACAACAGTATGCAGATCGATAATCTTGCCGTTTCCGGCCACCATGCCAGAATCACGTGGGAAAAAGACCATTACATAGTGGAAGATCTTGGTTCTCTCAACGGAACTTACGTCAACAATGAGCGTGTGGGCAAAGCTACCTTGAAGAACGGCGACCAGGTAAAGATCGGAAAGCATCTGGTGGAATTCAAGCATGAAAGCTCGGTGCCAAACTTCGCTGTAGCCGCCGTTAAGACCGGGCCGTCCGCTCCAAAGCTTGATGCCACCATGATGCTGGATACAAAGCAGGCACGTGAAAAGCTTGCGGACAAGAATGCGCCTTCGGCAATGTCCGGGCCGCTGGGAATTTCCCGGCCTGCATGGATGTCAGATCCATTTGCTGCCGCCAAAGACCGCATTGGCATGCTCAGCATTCTGGAAGGGAAGACAGATCAGGAAAAATACGTGCTTACCGGCAAAATGACGATGATCGGGAAATCGAGCATGGCCTCCATCAGGCTGAAAGGCTTCTTTGCTCCCACTACGGCTGCGCTGATCAGCAAGCGTGACAATAAATATTTCATTTCTCCGTCGGAGAGCAGGGCAAAGGTGAAGATCAACGGCGAAGAAGTCGTTACCCAGCGCGAGATGAATGCCGGAGATGTTATTGAAGTGGGCAAGATGAAAGCAGCGTTCAGCTTTCAGGATTGAAAACCGCTAGCTGATTCTTTCCAGCACCATCAGCGTGCGATCATCCTGTGCCTCTGTGTTGCCGCCAAAGGACTGCACGGCATCCAGAATTTTCTGGATTGGTTCCTCACCACACAAAAAGCTGCCTATCAAGTGGGTGCCGAATTCCGCTCCTTCGGCATTTTCCGTCTCACTAATTCCGTCTGTCAGTAGGCATAGGCGAGAGCCGGCAGGCAGATCTCGTTCGATCAAGTGAAAATCAACTTCAGGAATCAGCCCTACAGGCATATCGCCATCTTCCACATGCGTCACATTGCCATCTTGCGCAAGGATAGCTGGAACGTGGCCGCAGTTTACCAGGGCTAGCTTGCCGTTGCGATGCAGTTGCGCCGCCAGCAACGTCGCGTATTTTTGCCCGGCCACGCGTGAACAGAGAAATGTGTTTACTGAAGCAATAGCATCCACCAGCCCTGCGCCACTTGTCATCTGCGCATAAAACATGCCGTGAATCACGGAAGCGAGAAGAGCGGCAGAGATTCCTTTGCCGGAAACGTCGGCCACAATCACCGTCACGGCATCGGGCGAGACATGGATGTCAAAAAAATCGCCACCCACTTCGCGGCAGGGGATGCTGCATGCATTCACCCGGACAAAATCATTCTCGACATTCGAAGCGGAAGTGAGGCTCCGCTGGATAGACGCCGCAATTTCCATTTCTTTGCGATACTGTTGCGCGGCCTGTTCCGCCGCCACCAGCTTGGCGCTTTCCAGTACCGCGGCACATTCACTGGCCAGTGCGCGCAAAACCTCATGGCTCACGCCGGAAAGATTATGGGAAACGGAGCGGCTGTCCAGGTACAAAACTCCGTCTACCTTGGTCGGCGAATCGCCGTGCTGCCGCGTACGCAGCGGAATGGCGATGACAGTCCTCAGTTCATTCAGCACAATGCTCTGGCGCTCCGCCAAGGCCTGCTGCTTTGAAGCGTCGCCGGTAATGAATTCCGCTGCTGAAGCCAGGGCTTCCTCCACCACGGAATGGGAAACTTTCAAGTCGACGGTTAAGCTCACGCCTTTGCTGTCCAACCCACATGCCAGGGCGGGCCTTCCGCCCTTTTCCGTATTCTTCAGGTAAACAAAGCCGCGCTCGGCCCGCGTGATTTTCAAGGCGTAATCCAGCATATTGCGAAGCACTTCATTCACTACCACGCCACCGGTCAGGCTGCGCGCAGCTTCAAGAAAGAGGCGGAGCTTTTCCAGATCAGAGGTATCAGACTTTGAAACCAGCCGTGATAACAAAATGTTGGTTGAGTTATCAGTGGTGTGCGATACCGCCCCGCCATGACGAAAAACAATCTTTACTCCCGCGACGCCGAAAGTAATCTCATCGTTGTTTTTTAGCTTGATGCGATCGCACCGAGAGCCGTTTACGAACGTGCCATGGCGGCTTTCGCAATCCACAACGTAGTATTCACCGCCTTCGATGATCAGTTTGGCGTGCTGGCGGGAGACTTTAAGGTCGGCGATAGTGGCATCGCAGTCGTCGGCTCGGCCGATGGTCAAAGGCGATTTGGTGATGACCATCTGACGCCGCTGCCCGGCTACCTCGATCAGAAGTGCCGCTTCGCCGGTGTGTGATGTAGCCGCAACCGCCATGATTTAGCGATTATAACCGTTGCAGGCGCAGATGCCGCAGTCAAACCGAAGCCCTAAAATTGGTTATGCGCCAGATCTTTGCCGGTCTGTCAAAGCACTCACTAGGCAAAACTCAGCTAATCGTTTTACAGACGCCCAGGCTGTTATGCTTAATTGCGTCGAGCATTTCTTGCTAGCCGAGCCTCTGCCACATAGCTATCCTGAGCCAATCCGATTGCGTCGCCGTTGCGCTGGATCGCGCACCTGAGAAAACCGACCGGCGCGCCATGGCAATGGTTTCAACGCTGTTCTTTGCCTGGGGCTTTCTCACCTGCTTGAATGACATTCTGATCCCGCACCTGAAGAATATTTTCGATCTCAATTACGCAGAGATCATGCTGGTGCAGTTTGCTTTCTTTTCTTCCTATTTTGTCTTCTCCATGCCTTCGGGCAAAATTGTCGAATGGATCGGCTATAAGCGGTCCATGGTGACTGGCCTTCTCACCATGGCAACAGGCGCTCTCATGTTTGTTCCGGCGGCGTCAATCCCATCGTTTCCGCTTTTTCTTACCGCCCTGATTGTGCTGGCCGCGGGTATGACCATACTGCAGACTTCTGCCAATCCCTACGTGGCAATCCTCGGCCCACCCAACACAGCCTCCAGCCGTTTGAATCTGACCCAGGCCTTCAACTCGTTGGGTACCACACTCGCACCACGGTTCGGAAGCTGGCTGATTCTGGGCGCGGCATTGGCGCCGGCCGGCATTGAAGTGGTGCGTGCAATGAATGTGGATCAGTTGCATGCGTACCGGATACAACAAGCCGCGTCGGTCAAAGTGCCTTATATCGGGCTTGCCGTGGCCTTAATTGTGCTCGCGGCGACGGTGGCGTGGTTCAAGCTTCCGGTCATCGAATATGCGGAAGCGCATGGTCATGCAGCTGGTAGTATCTGGCGGCATCGGCGGCTTGTGCTGGGCGCAGTGGGAATATTTGTCTATGTGGGAGCGGAAGTCGCCATCGGTAGCCTGATGACCAACTACTTCAACCAGAGAGAAATTGGCGGTCTGTCATTGAAAGACGCGGCGGGCTACCTGCAATATTACTGGGGCGGTGCAATGGTTGGACGATT
>DATBVH010000409.1:0-7368 GCA_036515395.1 Candidatus Angelobacter sp. | reverse complement strand
CAGTGGAAAGCGAACTGATGTCATAAGCGGCTGGATTCTTGACGTCGCCCACCACATAGACGCGCACGGTACGCAGCTTGCCCAAGGTGACATCCACGGAAATCCCGCGCAATTGGTGGCTGAGCATCTTCTGGATGGTCTGCTGGACTTCGCCGAGGGTACGTCCGGCAACAACAGTAGAACCAGCTTCAGGAATGGAGATGCGGCCTTCGCGGTCCACTGAGCGCTGGATGTGTTGCGAAGAAGCTCCCCAGTAGTCGATGACCAGTTCATCGCCGGGACCGAGAATGTAGTCAGGACCAACAGGTACGCTCAGGGTGGATTTATCGGCGACGGCGGCGCTGTTGCGAAATAGAGCTGCGCCGAACCGCTCGAGCTTTGTTTCGTCAACAGTGGCTTGCGTGTACAGATCACGCAAAGCCGGGAGGTTGCGGAGAGGATATTGTTCCTGGGTAGGGCCCTTCTCCGTTTGCGGCCTACGCGGACGGGACTGACCATTCATTCCCCGCTGGCCACCCTGCATTCCCTGTTGTCCGGCAGTGCCCTGGCGTTGGGTGCTTTGCGGAAATGGCGACTGATTGTTCTGTTGGCCGGTTTGCTGGCCCATTTGCTGATTGTTTTGCGGACTTGAGGGAATCTGCTCGTCAGGCATCTGCTCATTTTCCTGGGCTGGACCAAACCCGCGCTTGGCCAGTTCGTTGGCGGCAAGCTGACGCACGCGATCGTCTGAGCGGATCTGATTAAAGAGACGATCATCCGTGATGTCCCTTTCAGAGACGTTATAGCCGCGGTCCCGCAGCTGACTTACGATCTCCGCCTTGGCTTCAGCCAGAACATCTGGATTTTGTTGGAGAATCTGGATGATCTCCTCGGCAGAGAGGTCGGCATCCTGGGCAAAAGATTTTCCGGCAAGAGCAATGCAGAACACTACAAGAGCTAACAAAAAACCGAGCCGCATACGGCTACGCAGTAACGATGAGTTCAAGTCTCTTCCCCTTCAAAGAGAATAAAAAATAAAAACGATACGAATCCCAGCGAGTACAAGTGCTTGACCAGCTTACGGTGTGAGCTTCACATTTTATTGTAAGTACAGGCGGAAGAATAGAAGCAAACCCTATCTTTGTCCATTGCAGGATATAGAGGGCAGGAAAGCGCGGAGGTTTGATGCCGGAAAGGCCAAATAATAAAGCCAGCAACTTTGCCTGCGACATCTGCTTTTCCAAGGACTGCATCCCATATTTAACTGGCTTTTGAGCGACTCAAATTAGTGGGCCGGAAACCCCGGACACGCAAATACACAAGGAGCAGCTTCTATGCGCAAGATTTTACTCGCGACATCAGTGTTCGCACTGTCCGTAGGCATTGCCACAGCACAAAGCACGGGCTCAGTTACACCAAGCCCGGCGACACCAAGCACTACTGGCACATCCTCCAGCACAACAGGCACGCAGACAGGGACCAGTTCAACTCAGACGGGAACAAGCTCAACCACAGGCACCGGAACAACTTCCACCACCGGCTCCGGTTCAATGGGAACATTGCAAACCAGCCAACCCGGAACCACCTCCACCGGCAGCCCTTCAGCAACTCAGGGTACACCCGGCGTTGCGGGCAGCGCAGGATCGGTAACCGGCGGAACCCAGAGCAGCACTCAATCGACGACTGGAACTTCTACCACGGGAACCTCGACCACCGTGGCGCCATGCACGCCAGCGAACAGCGGCAGCATTGGAACGTCAACCACGGCGAGCAGCACGCCTTCAAGCGGTAATACGTCCGCAACTGGGAACAGCGGCACTGCCAGCTCGACTACCGGATCCACAACTACGACAGCATCAGCTTCGCCGAGCGGAACTTCAGCGACCGTAGCTAACCCCTGCACGCCCGGAAGCACCACGACTCCGAGCAGCACCACTAATCCGAGTTCGACTGCTCCCAGCAATCCTCCAGCACCAAGCGACATGGGAACCGGATCTTCCACTTCAACGACTCAGCCATCGAAACCGCCACGTAGCTAAGCGATTTCAGCTGAATTTTATAGTTCAAACGAAACGGCTGCCTGCGGGCAGTCGTTTTGCTTTTCATATCGCAAAATCTTCTAACGGTCGTCGAACGTGCGAACTCTGTTGCCGTCCTTTTTTTCTCCGCAAGCGTAACGCGTTTCATTGGTAACCCAGGCAGAGCGCGGGCAAACATGATCGATTCCAACGCGCGGATATCCGGGGCCTTGATTTCCTGCAACATTTTGGCCGTTACAGGATGAGAGATCTTTGTTTCAATCTCGATCAACCGACGATAGGCGTCCGTAGAGGGCCACCAGGCTTTCAGCGCCTTGTTGGGATTATCGGGATTGATGTCGTTATCCAGCAATCTGGCGGCGACGCCCAGGCCTTCGGAGACCACGTCATCGGCTTTCAAGGGACGAATTGCACTGTTCATTTTCGCACGCGCAATTTCGAAAACGATCAAATTGTAGAATGTTCCGCCAGTGTCGCTCGTACCTAAGTGAGTAGCTCTTCAATACTTGGATTCCCGCAGATAATTGGCATCTCATTTGCTCGTAGATGTAAGACTCTGGGCCCATGTTGCAAACTATCCTGGGTTTTACCCATCATCGGACGGGAGGTCCCATGGCAAAGGTGGAGCGCATTCGTGAAGTGGTTACAGGCTCGGTTGATCTGGAGTATGTCCGCCAGAAGACTGAAGCGGGCTGGAAGCTGGTGGCAATGGAATGGCGCCGCGAAATAGCAGGTGACGAAACTGAACAGCCGATCATCGTGGAAGAAATTCCTTACGGTCTGCGTGTCGCTTCCGACTGCAGCCGGCTGGAAGAAGATCCTGACGAACGAACTGTGTTGGTACAAATGATGGAACTCATCGTCCAGGATTATTCCATTACCCTGGTGGGGTCTGAACTCAATAAGCGCGGCCTGCGCACCCGAACCGGCGGTCTCTGGACTCCTGTTTCTGTCTTCAACATGCTTCCACGGCTCATTGAAGTTGGTCCCCATATCTTCTCCAGTGACGATTGGGAAGCGCGCCGCGAACGGCTGTTGAAGATGGTCTAGTATGCTTTCTTGATGAAAATTGTCTGCGCCGGCGAGGTGCTCTGGGACATTCTTCCATCCACTGAGCACCTGGGCGGCGCGCCTTTCAACTTTGCCTGGCATGCGCACAATTTTGGGCATCAAGTGGCGTTCGTCAGCGCAGTTGGCAATGATCAGCGCGGGAATCTAGCGCTCCAAAAGATGGCAGAAGCGGGCCTGTCCACACGCTTCGTCAGCCGCGTGTCCAACTACCCCACAGGAACAGTTACGGTGGCACTGGATTCGCTTGGATTGCCGCAATACACAATTCATCGTCCTGCGGCGTATGACTTCCCTGCTATCAGTGCGGATGATTTTGACGCTTTGCTCAATCCCGCGCCTGACTGGATTTACTTTGGCACTCTGCAGCAGATGAGCGCTCCCGCTCATGAGTTTACGTTGCGCCTGCTGGCTGCCGCGCCCTTAGCAAAGCGCTTTTATGATCTGAACCTTCGCACTGATTCCTTCACGCCAGAACTTGTCCGCAGTTTGGCTGCGCATGCGGACGTTCTCAAGTTGAATGAGCAAGAAGTCGCAGAACTATGCGAAATAGCTGCAATCAGCTGCGATTCCCGGGAACAATTTTGCCGGGATTGCCTGAACGCATTTCAACTAGACGCGATATGCCTAACGCTTGGCCCCGAAGGCTGCGCCCTCTTGATCAACAATCAATATGTGGAAAGTCCAGGAGTTCCAGTGAAGGTAGCCGATACCATCGGTGCGGGCGACGCGTTTTCTGCCGCTCTTGTCCACGGAATCGATGCTGGCTGGGCTGCTTCCCAGATCGCAGGTTTCGCGAATCGTCTGGGTGCTCTCGTGGCCAGCCGCCCTGGAGGCACGCCGCATTGGTCTCCCGCCGAAGCCGAAAACATGGCCGTATAGTCGCTTAGGTTCCCATTGTGCTATTGATAGGGCTAAATTTCTTTGCGGGATTGCTGCAGACTGTGAGTAGAATACGCGGCAGCAGAGCAATCCTTAAAAGGAGGAATGCGTATGGGTAGACCTGTGGGCGTTACGATTCTTGCGATTCTCAACTTTATTGGGGCCGCCTTTTGTCTCCTGGGTGGAATTGGCATGATTTTGGGAGGCGGGTTCATAGCCACAATGCTCAGTCAACAGGGCCAGGGCAGTGCAGGTGCAGCCGGCATTCTCGCCGGATTAGGCGCTGCCGCCGGGGTGTTCATCATCATCATGGCCGGAATCAGCGCTTTGTTGGGATTCGGTTTATGGAAACTCAAAGGATGGGCGCGCATCATCACCATCGTCCTGTACGGCATTAGCGCGGCCCTGCAGTTACTTGGATTACTTGGCTCTCTGGCCCATTTCAATGCTTTTGCAGTGATATGGAGCGTATTCTGGATCGCCGTAGATGCCTTTGTTATCTGGTATCTGCTCAAGCCGGAAGTCAAAGCCGCATTTCAGCAGCGCCCCATGGCCAGCGCCGCTTCCGCTTAGCAAGCTCAGTGTAAACATCCAATGGGCTGCCTCTCGGCAGCCCATAACTTTTGATTTAACCTGTACCCTTGATATAGATTCTCGCCATCGCCATGCCCAAGATCGTTTTCCTCTTCGACGTTGACAACACGCTGCTCGATAATGACCGCGTCACCGCCGATCTTAAGCGCCATCTGGAGCAGCAGGTTGGCCCGGAGCGCCAACAGCATTACTGGGACTTCTTTGAGCAAATCCGCGCAGAACTTGGCTATGCGGATTATCTGGGCGCGCTGCAGCGTTACCGCCTGGAGTACCCGCACGATCCCAGCCTGCTTACGGTTTCACACTTTCTCATTAATTATCCCTTCGCCACGCGGCTCTATCCTGATTCGCTCGATGCCATCGAACACGTCAAGCAATGGGGCACGGCGGCAATTCTTTCTGACGGCGACGTTGTCTTCCAACCGCGCAAGGTTGAGCGCTCCGGGATATATGAATCGGTCAATGGCAACGTGCTGATCTACATTCACAAAGAAAAAGAACTAGACGACGTGGAACACCGCTTCCCTGCCGATCATTACGTCCTGATCGATGACAAGATCCGCATTCTCACCGAAGTAAAGAAAATCTGGGGCAGCAAAGTCACCACAGTTTTTCCTAAGCAAGGCCACTACGCGCTCGATCCCAAAATCCTTGCGTCTTATCCTCCAGCGGATATCAGCATCAATCGCATCGGAGACCTGCTGCAATTACTCGCTGCAGACTTTGTTGGCCCTCACGGATCGTAAGCTGAACCTCATCGATGTCGGAGTGGACCAACAGACGAAGTCGCAGTAGAGTGCCATTCCTTTCAACAGGAAGACAAGTGTCAGGGCACGACTTGAGCGTCCAGGCCGGAGCGAGCCTGCGAGCGATGGCCTGCGAAGTCGTGCCGTAATCGGACGATGAATTCAAACACCTCCTGCCGGAGGCTGGCGCGCAGCAAAGCGGAGCGCCAATAAAACGGAAAACAGTATCCCTGCGCTGGCTGGTGGCTACCCAGATGCTAGATTTAAATTGCGCCCGATGAAAAGATGGTGCGGGAGCACGCCAGCCAGGGCGGCTTTCCCGCCAACAAGGTTTCAGAAATCAAGGACGACCATCGACCCGACGACCGCGGAATCAGCCTAGATAAACCGATCTACGGCTTTCCGGCAATCCCCTGCACTTCAAAGCGGGCATCGAACAGCAGCTTGCCCGAGCCTAAAAATGCCCGCGCTGGAAATTCGCTTTTGAAATAGGTTCGATAAACCACGTTAAAGGCTTCAAAAAACGATACATCTGAGCAAAAGATCTGCACCGATAGAAGATCGTCCATGGTTAGTCCGGCGGATTCCAGCGTCCGCTTTACGGCGTCCATCACCAGCCGGGCTTCTTCCTCAGCCGTGGCCGGCGGCCGTCCAGTCTTCGGATCAAGTCCGATGTGCCCGCAGAGATAGAGCGTATCGCCGTGCCACACCGCGTCACTGAATGGCAGGTTGCTCCGCGTTGTGCGTTCCGAACGAATCCTCTTGCCGCTCGCCGCCAATCCCATGGCCAGAGCAAAGGCATTCAGTAAAAGTAACTCAGCTGTCATGGTTCCTCCGTGGATTGAACAGATGCACAATCAGGCACTTGCAATTCATTTTTCTCATGTGCCCGTCCCGGACAGGGTAGAATTTGGTGCACAGAAAGATACAGCGTCAATTTGCATCTGGAGGATACATGCGTAAATTGTTGGCGATCCTGCTTCTGCTCCCCGTAATTTCCCTGGCGCAGACAGCCGCGCCGAAGAAAGCTGCTACAAAAGCTAAACCGGCAGGCCCTGCCGCGGTCGTGGTCACGCCTGACAAGATCCAATGGGGTCCTGCACCTGCCGTTTTCCCAACCGGAGCCCAGTTCGCAGTGCTCGCCGGTGATCCCGGCAAGCCAGGTCCATTTGTTGCTCGCATTAAGGCGCCGGACGGGTACCGCATCATGCCGCACTGGCATCCCACAGGCGAGTACGTGACTGTTATTTCCGGGGAATTTCGCGTCGGCATGGGCGACAAGTTCGATGAGAGCTCAATGCAAACTTTACCGGCGGGTTCAGTTGCCGCAGTACCGACGCACCATAATCATTACGCCATGACCAAGGGTGAAACCATAGTCCAGGTCAACTCCACCGGCCCATTCAAGTTGGTGTATGTCAATCCGGGGGACGATCCATCCAAAGGACAAGCCACCCCAGCGGCCAAAAAGAAGACTGCTGCCAAGAAGAAATAGAACTCTCGATTACGAATAGGGTGCGCTGCGGCGCATCCTTTTTCTTTACAGTTTGATTGGCGGGCACGATCGCGTGGCTACGGCCCGAATCCGCTGAAGGATGTTCTCCCGCGCTTTTTTCATCGCCGTCTTGTCATCCAACAGCTGCAATGCCCAGTTGGCTCCCATCGCAAGCGAGTAGATCTCAAAGGCAAACTGCTCCGCATCCACTGAAGCCTTGATATGCCTCGATTTTTTTGCCTCGTCCACCGCCCTCGCCAGCGTGTTCAGCCATGCCTTCATAGCCGCGGCAATGGCATCGCGCACCGGCCCCGTACGACTGTCAAATTCAAATGACGCGGCGGTAAAAAAGCAGCCGCCTTTGAAAACGTGCCCCTCCACATGCTTCAGCCATCCCTGACAGAGGCGCAAAAGCCGCTGCACTCCTTCCGGTTCCGCCAAAGCAGGACGCACATTGTGCTCCACAAAGATCTCTCGCGCCATCTCAATGGTCGCCAGCTGTAGTTCTTCTTTTGATCCAAAATGGGCAAATAGTCCGCTCTTACTCATTTTCAATTCTTCAGCC
>DATBVH010000408.1:0-5439 GCA_036515395.1 Candidatus Angelobacter sp. | reverse complement strand
AAGAGATACTAACGGCGATCCAGGGATTGGCGGAAAAGCTAGGCCGGGTGCCGACCCTGACGGAAATAAAGACGATGACCCCGGTGGGGCGCAGAGCCGTACGCAGCCATTTTGGCACCTATACGAACGCGCTGATTGAGTGCGGCATGGAAACAGGAAGAAGGTTCCGGATTCCGATGGAAGCCCTGTTTGCCGACTGGGCAAGGGTGACACGCGAGATCCAGCGGATACCCAGCGCAACGGAATATGAAGAAAAGGGCGTTCACAGCATGAGGCCGTTGCATGCAAGATGCGGAAGCTGGCGGAAGGTGCCGCACATGATGCTGAAATATGCGCAGGAACAGGGCCTTGTAGAACAGTGGCCGGACGTGGTGGCCATGGCCAGGGCGGAAAAGGAATTAAGCTGGCCGGCCACGGCAAGTTTGTGGCCGGGCCACGAGGCCGCGCGATGGGACGTTTTCACCAACCGTCCTGTGTATGGGACGCCGATGAACATGGGTCCGCTGGCGCATGCGCCGACAAATGAGATGGGCGTGGTGTTTCTGTTTGGTGCGATGGTCCGCGATCTGGGCTACGTGGTGACGCTGCTGCAAGCGGAGTTTCCCGATTGCGAAGCGCTCCGCCAGGTGAAGCAGGGCAGATGGCAGCGTGTGAGAATTGAATTTGAATTTGAAAGCCTCAACTTTGTGAAGCACGGACATGACGTGAAAGGATGCGACATGATTATTTGCTGGAAACATAATTGGCCGGAGTGTCCACTGGAAGTGCTGGAGCTGAGCAAGTTGGTGGGGAAGCTTTTGCCGCAGATGAACGGATGAGAGGGGATCGCAAAGCAAAGGCTTACCGCTGATGAACGCGGATGAACGCTGATCAGGAAAAAGAAAAACCTACCACGGAGACACGGAGACACGGAGAAGAAGAAAACAATTTGCTGAAAGGAAAATCTTTGAAACACGGAGGAACGGAGGAAGCGGAGGAAAAGGATCTTCTGGCAATCTCTTTCGGATCCGTGTTCCATCCATGGTGACATTTTATTTTTTCTCGATATCGGCGATGACGCGATGACGGCGATTCATGCCGATTCGTCGAACGGTTTGACGGACTGAATGGCCATTCAATAGACTTTACGCGGCTTCAATCTGCTGAAATCGAGCATGTTGGAGCCGCGAAGCAAACCTAATTGGGAAGCGACAGCGTTCGCTAGAAAATCGGAAACATAAGAGATCGAAAATTCAGAGTCATAAGAAAATTACAAAAAGTCGAATTAAACCAAGAGAGAAAATCCCATGAGCGATCTGGTCCAGCTTACAAAAGACAACGATATTGCCATCATTATGATCAACAATCCGCCGGTGAACGCGCTGAGCCCGGGAGTTCCGGAAGGCATTTCTGAAGCGATTGAGCAGATCGATAAAGATCCCACGGTGAAAGCGGCGGTGATGATTGGCGCGGGCAAAACTTTTGTGGCGGGCGCGGACATAAAAGAGTTTGGCAAGATGACGAGCGGCAAGACACGCGGCGGGATTCCGTTTTTGCCGCTGCTCAACCGCATTGAAGATTGCAGCAAGCCGGTGGTGGTGGCGATCCATGGCACCGCTTTTGGCGGCGGGCTGGAGCTGGCGATGGCAGGACATTATCGCGTGGCGGCGCCGAGCGCTCAGGTGGGACAACCGGAAGTGAAGCTTGGCATTATTCCCGGAGCGGCGGGAACGCAGCGCCTGCCCAGGCTGGCGGGCGTGGCAAAAGCCGTGGAGATGTGTGCGGACGGCAATCCGATTAAGGCAAAAGAAGCATTGTCGCTTGGCATTGTTGACAAGCTGATTGAAGGCGACCTGCTCACCGGCGCAGTGGCGTTTGCCCGCGAAGTTGCCGGCAAGCCCGCACGCAAGACGCGTGAACGCAATGAAAAACTGGGATCGGCGGAGCAGAATGCGCCGATCTTTGCCGCGGCACGCGATGCCGCGCGCAAAAAAGCTCGTGGCATGATGGCTCCGATGGCGGCGATTGACGCGGTGGAAGCCGCGACAAAGCTGCCGTTCGACCAGGGCGTGGAAGCCGAGCGCAAGCTGTTTACCGAGTGTCTGTTCTCCGATCAGTCAAAGGCGATGATTCATGTCTTCTTTGGCGAGCGCGAAGTGGCGAAGATTCCCGATGTCCCGAAAGATACGCCGACGATTCCGGTGAATTCAGCGGCGGTGATCGGCGCGGGAACCATGGGCGGCGGTATTGCGATGAATTTTGCCAATGCCGGTATCCCCGTGCTGCTGAAAGAGACTGATCAGGCGGCGCTGGATCGCGGCATGAATACGATCCGAAAAAATTACGCTAACTCTGTGGCTAAAGGCCGGTTCACGCAGCAGCAGATGGACGATCGCATGAACTTGATCAGGCCCACGCTGACGTATGACGGATTTGAGTCCGCAGACATGGTGGTGGAAGCCGTGTTTGAAGGCATGGCGCTGAAGAAACAAGTCTTCGGCGACCTAGATAAAATCTGCAAAAAAGGCGCGATCCTGGCGAGTAACACGTCGACGCTCAGCATTGATGAGATTGCTTCCGCCACGACGCGGCCGGAGTCAGTGATTGGGACGCATTTTTTTAGTCCGGCAAACGTAATGCGGCTACTGGAAATCGTGCGCGGCAAAGCAACGAGCAAAGAAGTGATCGCCACGTGCATGCAACTATCCAAGAAGCTGGGCAAGGTGGGCGTGCTGGTGGGTAATTGCAGAGGGTTCGTCGGCAACCGCATGTTTGGCCCTTACCGCCGTGAAGCGCAGTTTCTGGTGGAAGAAGGAGCAGGAATCGAAGCTGTAGACCGTGCGATGTTTGACTTCGGGGCCGCGATGGGTCCTTTAGCGGTGGGCGATTTGGCAGGTTTGGACGTTGGTTGGCGTATTCGCAAAGAATTTAAGCACCTGGAAAAGCCCGGCGTTCGCCAGCCGCTGGCTGAAGATCGTCTCTGCGAAATGGGTCGTTATGGTCAAAAAACTGGCGCTGGATGGTATAAGTATGACGAAAATCGTCGCGCCATTTTTGATCCCACTGTAGAAGAAAATGTCCGCAAGTGGGCGGCTGAGGCAGGCGTAAAGCAGCATGCGATTTCAAAAGAAGAAATTATCGATCGCCTGATCTACGCGCTGGTGAATGAAGGTGCGCGCATTCTGGAAGAAGGCTACGCGCTGCGCGCCGTCGATATCGACATCATTTATCTCACGGGCTACGGTTTTCCCGCGCATCGCGGCGGCCCAATGTGGTATGCAGATACAGTAGGCTTGAAAAAAGTTTACGATCGCATCTGCGAATTTCATAAACAGCACGGTGAACTTTGGGAGCCTGCGCCGTTGCTCAAACGTCTGGCGGAAGAAGGCAAAGGCTTCGCCGATTTCAATAAAGAAACCGGCGCCGCGGCGTGACGGAGACCTCTATGACAAGGCAGGCAGTTATCGTTGACGCCGTGCGCACACCGCTTGGTCGGCGCGACGGCATGCTGAAAGCCTGGCATCCCGTCGATCTGCTGGGCTTCACGCTCAACGGCCTTGTCGCGCGCAACAAGCTTGATCCTGCGCGTATTGACGACGTGATTGCCGGCTGTGTCATGCAGGTCGGCGAGCAGACTGCCAACGTCGGACGCAACGCCGCGCTCGCCGCGGGCTTCCCTGAATCCGTTCCCGGCACCACTGTCGATCGCCAGTGCGGTTCCAGCCAGCAGGCCATTCATTTTGCCGCGCAGGGCGTGATCGCCGGCAGCTATGACATCGCCATCGGCTGCGGGGTTGAAAGTATGACGCGTGTTCCCATGGGCGCTTCTGCCGCCAACGGACCAGGCAAGCCGTTTGGTCCCGCGATGATGAAGCGCTATAACAATGTCCATTTCAATCAGGGCATCAGCGCGGAAATGCTGGCAGAGCGTTACAAACTTACTCGCGAATGCCTCGACCAATACAGCCTGGAAAGCCATCGCCGCGCGGCTCAAGCCACTGAACAGGGCTGGTTCTGCCGTGAGATTCTGCCATTGCCGGTTGAAACCGAGCAGGGCCCAGTGAACGTCTCGCGCGACGAAGGCATCCGCGTCGGCAGCACGCTGGAAAAACTTGCCGCGCTCAAGACCGTCTTCAAGGCCGATGGCGTTGTCACCGCCGCAAACTCATCCCAGATCACTGACGGCGCAGCGGCCGTACTGATCATGGAGCGCGGCGTCGCGGAAAAACTTGGCTATAGACCTATGGTGCGTTTCGTCGAATTTGCTCTCGCCGCTGAAGATCCGGTTCTGATGCTGGGTGCGCCGATCCCCGCAACGCGCAAAATCATGGATCGTTCCGGCCTCAAGCTTGAAGACATGGACCGTGTGGAGATAAACGAAGCCTTCGCCAGCGTGGTGCTCGCTTGGCAGTGTGAAACCAAAGCCGATCTTTCGAGCGTAAACGTCAACGGGGGAGCTATCGCTCTGGGTCATCCGCTAGGCGCGAGCGGCGCTCGACTCATGACCACGCTGGTGCACGAACTCGAACGCACCGGCGGTCGCTACGGTTTACAGACTATGTGTGAAGGCGGCGGAATGGCCAATGCCACCATTATCGAGCGGATACAGTAAACACATTTACCACTGATGAACACTGATGACACTGATAAGAGTCAGATTGTCCTCAGTTCTGTATTCAGATCAGTGTGATCGTGCAAATCAGTGGTAAGAATTTTGGAGAAACCATGAAGATCAAAGGTTCAAGCGCTCTGGTTACCGGCGGCGCATCAGGTCTGGGCGCGGCAACGGTTCGCATGCTTGCGGCGCAGGGCGCTAAAGTTGTTATCGCAGACGTAAATGAAAAAGGCGGCAATGAACTGGCGCAGGAACTCGGGTCATCGAACAGCGTCAAGTTCGTCAAGACCGACGTGACTGACGACGCGCAGGTTGCCGCAGCTGTCCAGGCGGCCGTCAGCCAGCACGGAGGGCTGCATATCCTCGTCGCCACCGCCGGAATTGGCATTGCTGAAAAACTGCTGGGCAAAAATGGCATGCATGATCTGCAGAAATTTATCCGCACCATTCAGGTCAACTTGGTTGGCACTTTTGATGTTATCCGCCACGGTGCTAATGCTATGGCCCCCAACCAGCCTGACGAAGATAATGGTCGCGGCGTAATCGTTACTACCGCGTCGGTCGCGGCCTATGAAGGTCAGATAGGCCAGGTCGCGTACTCGGCATCCAAGGGAGCAATCGTCGGCATGACTTTGCCTCTCGCGCGTGAGTTGGCCCGCTCAGGCATTCGCGTATGCACCATCGCTCCCGGCATTTTTCATACGCCACTGCTGGGCGCATTGCCTGAAGCGGCGCAGCAATCTCTCAGCCAGCAGGTTCCTTTTCCGCAAAGGCTGGGCAAGCCGCCGGAGTTCGCCGCGCTGGTGCAGCACATTATTGAAAACAATATGCTGAACGGTGAAACC
>DATBVH010000407.1:0-5667 GCA_036515395.1 Candidatus Angelobacter sp. | reverse complement strand
CATTGAGTATGGCCGTCCAGTGACCTTGGAAGCCCTCTCAGCGGTCGAACAGGGAGAAGAAGCGCTGCGCCGCCTCGGCTTCCGCCAATGCCGTGTGCGGCATCATGGCGAAATCGCGCGGATTGAGATTGCCCAGGACGAGTTGGCCCGCGCGCTTACCCCTGAGATGTTTCGCGAGTTCACCCAGGTCTTTAAAGCGCTGGGATTCACGTTTGTAACCGTAGATACCGAGGGATTTCGTTCCGGATCAATGAATATAGCCAAAACTGCTCCGTCTCTGATTAAGCTCATTTCATAGGCATGACATAGGCATGGGGTTTAAAAGCATAGGGTTGCGCCTTCATGAGATAATTTGGAAAGTTGTCAGAACGACGAGGTGATCTTTTTTGGCTAGATTTAATGGCATTTTACTAACTACTTTCCTCCTTATGCTTATGGCTGTTCAGCCAGGAGCAGCCCAAAGTTCAGGGACAAATCCTCCCAAAGCAGCAGGCTCTACGGCAGCTCCTGCCGCCGGCAAAGGCAAGACTGCGGCCACTGGGAAGAGCACGACCAAGACGGCAAAAAAGAAAACAAGTACAAAGAAGCCAGCAATCCAGGCAGCTTCCAAGCCGGCGCCCCTGACCCCGGAGGTCACACACCGGATAACATCAGAGATCCGCTCCCGCTACAGCGTTCCGCCACAGGTCACCATTTCCGTATCGGAACCCAAGGCCGGCACCACGACTGGCTATGATGATCTGGTAGTTAGCTTCACCGGTGGAACGAACACTACTCACCATGACTTTTTGATATCAACGGACCGTAAAACCCTTGCGCACGTTGAAAAAATCGATATTTCCCAGGACCTGATGTCCAAGATCGATGTGAAGGGACGGCCGGTGAAGGGCAATCCCAGCGCCAAGGTGACAGTCATCAACTTTGACGATTTTCAATGCCCCTTCTGCTCCCGCTTGCACTCAACTCTTTTTGAAAGTGTCTTCAAGGACTACGCTGACAAAATTAAGGTGATCTACAAAGACTATCCGCTAATAGAGATCCACCCATGGGCCATGCATGCCGCTATTGACGGAAATTGCCTGGGTGAGCAGAACGCTCCGGCCTACTGGGATTTTGCCGATTACATCCATACCAACCAGAAACAGATGGCCGGCAAGTCGCGGACAGAAGCATTCCAGAACATTGATAATCTTGCCAAGGAACAGGCGCAGAAACATCAGCTTGATGCGGACAAATTGCAGGCCTGCATGCAAAAGCAGGATGAAGGTGCTGTCCGCGCATCGATGGCCGAGGGTGACAAGCTTGGGGTTGACTCCACGCCAACGCTGTTTATCAACGGAGAAAGATTCACCGGAGCGGTCCCGGAATCGGAACTGCGCGCTGCCCTGGATCGTGCCCTGGCGGATAGCGGACAGCAGGCCCCGGCAAACGCAAAAAACTAGTCAAGCGCTGTGAAGTCGGTTATCGTACCGTATCTGAAATTGCCCATGGAGGCGACTAATTGATCCAGGCGCGTAAATATCGGCGCAGTCTGTTTTCTCTCTTGTTGGTATTCACTGTGGCGCTGATCCTGGCCGGCTGCCCAGGCCGTGGTACGGACAAGGAAGTTGTAGCCAAGGTGAATAGCTACAAGATTTTTCGCTCCGAGCTGGACAAGAATTATAACGGCCGGGTTGCAGGATCGCCGCAAAAGCCAACGGCGGCTGAAGAGGAAGCTCTGCGGCTGAATATTCTCAGCCAACTCATCGATATCCAGCTGCACCTGCAGAAAGCGGAAAAACTTGGGATCCTAGCCACCGATGACGAGGTGGAAAGCAAATTCGCCCAGGCCAAAGCGCCTTATACGCAAGAGGAGTTTCAGAAACGCCTGAAAGACCTGGGCATGACCGAGGAAGACTCCAAGCAGGAAATACGCCGTAACCTGACAATCGACAAGCTACTGAATAAAGAGATTGGTTCAAAAGTGAACATCTCCGATGCCGACCTGCAGAATTATTACAACCAGCACAAAGCAGATTTCAACCTGATTGAACCGCGCTATTTCGTTGCCCACATCCTGGTCACCAGCCAGCCCATGGGTCAACCCGCAGAGAGTCCAGGCAAAGCGCAGAATGACGCGGCAGCGCGGAAAAAGATCAATGAAGCCGAGCATCGCCTGGAAAGTGGCGAGGATTTTGCCAGTGTTGCCGCAAAGTTTTCAGAAGACCCCGATACCGCGCGCAACGGCGGTGAACTGGGACCTATGCCGGAATCGCAGCTGAAAAACACTGACACGGCAACCCGTGACGCAATCCTCAAACTAAAGCCCGGCCAGTTCAGTGAAGTAATTCCGGTGATCAACCCAACCACCCGGCAGCCATTTGGTTATCGCATCATCAAATTGATCGGAAAAGAAACCGCGGGGCAGCGTGACCTGAATGATCCGCAGGTGCAGCAGTTCATCCGCAATCAACTGCGCAACCAGCGTGAGCAGATTTTGCGCGCCGCTTATGACGAAGTGTTGCGTGACAACGCAGAAATCCACAATTATTACGCTGAACAGATTTTGAAGAACACAGGAACCAAATAACTATCGCTCCGCTATGGAGCCTTGGATTTACCCTGAGTGCCTGATGTGGCAGCGGCCCCGGAATGGATCGCCTCACCCTTTGAGAAATTTGCCGGATTTACTCCACTTCGGCCAGCGCCTGGCCTGCGTCCACAGCGGCACCTTCCGTGACGTTGATTTTTTTCACCACTCCGGTCTTGGGAGCCTTAAGTTCGTTCTGCATCTTCATGGCTTCAATCACCAGGACGCTTTGACCCGCTTCCACCGGGGTTCCCACAGCCGCCAGCACCCGCACCACTTTGCCTGGCATAGGCGCTTTGATTTTCATGACTCCCTGTTCATTGGCTCCAGCGCGGCTGCGCGACCGAAATGAGCGCGGATCGCGGACTGAGGCGGTAAAGCGCTCATGGCCAACAATAACGTTTGTCTCCGACCCCACAATTTCCTGCTTTACTTCATACGACTTGCCGCTGAGCAACAGCGAAAGAACGCCATTCTGGCCGTAAACAACGTCCACCGGTAGTTCCCGGCCATCCAGAATGCACTTCCATCGTTCGCCGACTTGCGTCAGTTCAACGCGATAAGTTTTCTCGGCCAGCGTGACCTCGTAAATCATTCGCCGCCAACCCCCTCGCTCCGTGCAGTACGCTTCCACATGGACGTGTCAGATCTTTTTTCAGCGCTTGGCCTGGAGACGCCATTCTGGCCGTTCTTGGATTGATTGGTGGCGGCAAACAGTGCAGCGGAAACAGCCGCAATCTCAGCCATCCCGTTTTTAGCGCTTGCTGGAGCTGCAGTAGTGCCGAGCAGGCGGTCAAGAAAGCCGGTATCGATGCGCGCGCTGATGAAGTCGGGATGCTCCAGAATGCGCCGGAACAGCGGCAGATTGGTCTTGATGCCGCCAATAAAGTATTCATCCAGCGCTCGTCTCATGCGGGCGATGGCCATTGATCGATCGGGAGCGTAGGCGATCAGCTTGGACAGCATGGGGTCATAGTCCAGCGGCACCGTCCAGCCTTCATAAACGCCGCTGTCCTCGCGAATACCTGGACCAGAAGGGCGCAAGAGCTTGGTGATTTTGCCCGGTGAAGGAAAGAAATTGTTATCCGGATCTTCCGCATAAATCCTGCACTCAATCGCGTGCCCCCGAAGTTGAACGTCTTTTTGGCTGAAAGGAAGTTTTTCTCCGCTGGCGATCCGCAGTTGCAGGTGTACAAGATCAAGACCGGTAACCAGTTCCGTGACCGGATGTTCCACTTGCAATCGAGTATTCATTTCCAGGAAATAGAAATTGCGTTTGCCATCCACCAGGAATTCCACCGTCCCGGCATTGGTGTATCCCGCCGACTTTGCGGCCTGTACGGCCACTGCGCCCATATGACGCCGCATTTCTTCATCGACAATGGCCGAAGGCGCTTCTTCAATCACCTTTTGATGGCGGCGCTGTACGGAACACTCACGTTCGCCCAGATAAACCACGTTGCCGTGTTCATCGCCCAGCACCTGGATTTCAATATGGCGTGGGTTCTCAATGAATTTTTCAATATAGATCTCGCCGTCATTGAACGATCGCAAGGCTTCGCTTTGAGCGGTTTCATAACTTGATTTGAGATCGGCAGCCCTGCTTACCAGGCGCATTCCCTTGCCACCGCCGCCGGCCGCGGCCTTGATCATTACCGGAAAGCCGATCTGGGCCGCCATGGCTTCCGCTTCGGCAAGCGTGAGGCCGCGCGCGGAGCCGGGAACCATGGGAACGCCCGCGGCTTGCATCGCTGCACGCGCACGAGTTTTCGATCCCATCAGCTCCATGGCCGAGGGCGGCGGACCAATAAACTTGATTCCCGCATCTAGGCATGCACGGGCAAACTGCGCATTTTCAGATAAGAATCCGTAGCCGGGATGGATGGCTTCAGCCCCGCATTTGCGGGCTACTTCCAGGATTTTAGGGATGTTCAAGTACGATTCGCGGGCCGGAGCCGGCCCAAGCAAATAAGCTTCATCCGCCTTGGTTACATGCAAGGAGGCGCGATCAACGTCAGAAAAGACAGCCACGGACGTGATGCCCATTTCACGGCAGGCACGTATTACGCGAACTGCGATTTCACCACGATTGGCTATGAGGACCTTGGAAAACATAGCGGAAACCCTGATTGTAACAATAAGGTACCGGTGCTGGCGTGCGCGGAAGACATGCTTGCCGCCACGCAATAAAAACCCCTCCCGCAGGAGGGGCCTTCAACCTAAGACTAGGCTATTTCGATTTCGGCTGGTCCAGCACGATTCCGCCGCTGGTTTTCTTTGAAGCTTCTTCGGCTTTCTTTTTGCGCGCTGCCATAGCCTTGTCGCTCCACTCGTTGGCTGTCTTTACGTACTCGGCACGAGCCTGGGCATCGTCGCAGGTCATATCGTTGGCTTTGCGCCGGTAGAGCAGGTTCATATAGGCCATTGCGTCGTCATAATCCTGGCGCTTATCAATGGCCGTCTGGAGCATCTTCATGCCTTCGTCGACGGCGACGCCGTCTTTTTGTTTCATCTCGTCACAGAGCTTCTGGCTGCCTTTGCCCTTCAACTCATCGTCAACCTTCAGGCCTTCTTTCGATTTCAATTCCGCAGCATCTTTATAAGTAGCAGACCAGTCGATCACGCCGACAGAATAATAGGTTTCTGGATCATTTGGATCTGCGTCAATGGCCTTCTTGTAATACTCGCGCGCTTCGTCAAATTTTTTCTGCTGCATGTAAAGAAAGGCGATGCCTTTCAGGCTGGTGACGTTATGCGGGTCAGTGGTCAGTACCTGCTTGTACTGATCAATGGCGAGTTGCGCATTGCGCAGGTTCTCCGGCGTTTCTACGCCAGGCACATACTGCTGCGCATAAGCGGTGGCCAGGTACATTTTGGCGACTTTAAGGTCGCTATCAAGGTTGACGGCATTCTGGAAATGCCCAATTGCTTCTTCATAATTAGCGCCGCGAAAGGATTGAACGCCCTTGTTGAGTTGATCGCGAGCCTTTAGTTTGTTGCAACCCGCCGTGCTTAGCAGCGCGGCTGCGACGGCTATTACCGTCACGAGTCGTGCGGTCCTATTCATCTTTGCTGCTCCCTTAATCGGAGTGGAGAAA
>DATBVH010000406.1:0-9089 GCA_036515395.1 Candidatus Angelobacter sp. | reverse complement strand
GATGCCGTTCCTGGTCTGCAATGTAGCGTTCCACCGTGCCTAGGTTCGACGCGCTAACACTGAACGCACCATATCCTTGTTGCCAGTTGAACTCCATTCCATGTTCGTTCATCCACCCCGATGAATTTGATTTGAGCAAGGAAATGGCTTTGGCCAGCGCCAGCGCGGGCGGCAACTGGATCAGCAGGTGTACATGGTCTGCCATGCCGCCGTTAGCCAGCACCAGGATTCCGTGGTTTCTGCCGATTCCCGCCATATACGACCACAGCCTGGGCCGCATCGCAGGCGCGATGAGCTTTTGCCGGTCCTTGGTGCTGAAAACGATGTGCAAATGGTTCTGCGAATAACTATGAGACATGTGTCGCCTCCTACGGGGCTCAATATCCTATCGCATCGCACCCAGACCTGCCGGTCTGGGCTAACTCATTTCGCGCCTCCGACGCTGTTTTCATGAAGATTTCTGGCTTCAGGTCGCGTACCGTCTCGCGCTGACAAACTGCCAATCAAAACCACCACGCCCACACAACGACCTGCCATTCCGAGAGGCCGAACGTCATTGCTGCTGAAATCTGCGTTACCGGTTCTGTGAGGTCTGAGGAATCGGCTCCGCTGGTCTTAAGGGTTACTCACCGCCCGCAAAAGTATGAGGACGTATCCGCCGCGCAACTCCGAGCGCCGGGGGCGCGACCAGAAGTTAGCCCAGCGCGCCAGCGCTGGGAAAGATGGTAGAAAAATGACAAGCGCCGTAGGTGCGGCACATCACCCAAAATCGTATCTCGGACCAAACTCAATCCATGCTTTTCAGGAACGCCAGGAACTCATCCTCAAAGCTCATCTTCTTTATATTTATGATGTTGTTCCTGGTTGGCACTCATCAAGTTTGGTAAAGAGCAACTCCGCGATGTCCTCTTGGATGGCTCTGTTCTAAAATAAAGCTATTGTGAAAGACGATAAACTTCCGGCTGAATCGTTGTGGTCGCGCCATAGTGGCCTGTTTTCATTGCTGGTCGCTGTGATTGTTTCCCTGATCGGCGTTGTGCTGGACCGGCTTCTGCTGAAAGAAGGCCTGCCTCGACTGGACATGCTCATCTTCAGCAATGGCCTTACCGGACTTTTTGCCGGCGGTTTGTGTTGGCAGATGGCCAGGGAAGCAAAGGCCAGTCATGATCTGGTGGCCGCGCGAATGAAGACCATCGCTGAACTCAACCACCATATCCGCAACGCGCTGCAGGTCATCAAATTTTTGGGCGGGCAAAAGAGCACGGGGATGGATGCGGTACAGCTTCAGCTCATCAATGACTCGGCAGACCGAATTGAGTGGGCGCTGAGGGAAGTACTGCCACAGTATCCAATACGTGGCACCATGACCACTCCTGTGCCCGACGAGCAGGTTGACGCTATTCATCCTCTCTCTCGAGGGTGATTATCTTTTCTCAAGGGTGATCCTGGGATGCTGGAACGGTGGAAGTCATGGCCAGCAATCGCATTTCTGGCCTGCTTCTAAGCTGTTAAAAATCCAGGATTTTTTGCCGTTAGAGACCCTCTTTTTCTCGCATCTTCAGCCCTAAAACTGACATCTAATCCCTTGACAGTAAGTGACTCATATCTCATAATGACTTTATTGTAATGGGTTAAATGCACTGATTTTTAAGCACTTATAAGCTGGGAGGCTGAGCGCGATGGGAAAAATTATAGGAATTGATCTCGGAACCACCAACTCGGTGGTGGCCGTGATGGAAGGTGGCGAGCCAAAAGTGATCGCCAATGAGGAAGGCGGTCGCACTACGCCATCCGTAGTCGGTTTTACCAAGTCGGGAGAACGGCTTGTCGGGCAGGTGGCCAAGCGGCAAGCCATTACCAATCCGGAAAACACCGTGTACTCCATCAAGCGGTTTATGGGACGCCGTTTTGACGAAGTGAATGAAGAAATGAAGATGGTCCCGTACAAAGTCGTCCGTCAGGGCGACCATGTCGCCATTGTGGCGCAGGGACAGGAATACACGCCGCAGCAGATTTCGGCGATGATCCTGCAGAAGCTCAAGAAAGCCGCGGAAGATTATCTTGGCCAGTCTGTGACGGAAGCCGTGATTACGGTTCCGGCTTACTTTAATGACGCGCAGCGCCAGGCGACCAAAGATGCCGGCAAAGTGGCCGGTCTTGACGTAAAGCGTATTGTCAACGAGCCCACAGCGGCTGCGTTGGCTTATGGTCTGGACAAGAAGAAGGAAGAGACCATCGCCGTGTACGACTTCGGCGGCGGAACTTTTGATATTTCGATTCTTGAAGTGGGCGAAGGCGTGATTGAGGTGAAGTCCACCAATGGTGATACGCACCTGGGTGGCGACAACATCGACCAGCGCATTGTTGATTGGCTTGTGGAAGAGTTCAAGAAAGATGAAGGGCTTGATCTGCGCGCCAAAGGCAATGAAATGGCATTGCAGCGTCTGCGTGATGCGGCGGAAAAAGCCAAAATCGAGCTTTCCACCACGATGGAAAGCGAAATCAATCTGCCGTTTATCACGGCGGACGCCACCGGTCCCAAGCACCTGGTAAAGAAGCTGACACGCACCAAGCTGGAGCAGATGGTGGATGACATCATCCAGCGCTCAATTGGGCCGTGCAAGCAGGCGTTGAAGGACGCGGGCGTTGACGCCAGCAAGATCGACGAAGTTGTTCTCGTCGGCGGACAGACGCGCATGCCTCGCATCCAGACGCTGGTGAAAGAGTTGTTTGGCAAAGAGCCGCACAAGGGCGTGAACCCGGATGAGGTGGTTGCCATTGGCGCGGCGGTGCAGGCGGGCGTGCTGGCGGGAGACGTGAAAGACCTGCTCCTGCTCGACGTAACTCCGCTGACGTTGTCGATCGAGACCCTGGGCGGGGTGGCCACGCAGATGATTCCGCGCAACACCACGATTCCGACCAAGAAGACGGAGACTTTCTCCACGGCGGCAGACAGCCAGCCCTCGGTTGAAGTCCATGTGTTACAGGGCGAGCGGCCTTTGGCAAAGGACAACCGCACTCTGGGCAAGTTCCACCTGACCGGCCTGCCGCCGGCCCCGCGTGGCGTGCCGCAGATTGAGGTGACGTTCGATATCGACGCGAACGGCATTTTGAACGTGACCGCAAAAGACAAGGCCACAAACAAGGAACAGAAGATACAGATTACCTCTTCTTCCGGCCTGAGCAAGGAAGAAGTGGAGCGCATGGCCAAGGAAGCCGAAGCGCATTCGGCGGAAGACAAGGCTAAGCGCGAAGAGATCGAAGCCCGCAACCAGCTCGACAGCATGGTTTATCAGGTGGAGAAGATGCTGAAGGAAAACGGCGACAAGATCTCTGGCGACGAAAAGAGCCAGGTCGAATTGGCCGTGACCGACGCCAAGAAAGCGCTGGAAGGCACCGACGCGGCAATCATGAATTCCGCTCGCGAAAGGCTGACCGCGGCTTCACACAAACTGGCTGAGGCCATGTATAAAGCGCAGCAGACGCCACCGACAAACGGCGCTGCGGGCGCAGGGCCGCAGGCAGGCGCTCAGGCGAATGATGCTGCGCAGCAAGAGAAGAAAGATGAAGGCGTAATAGACGCAGAGTATGTGGACGTGGAGGACAAGAGATAAGTTCTCCGCATCCTTTAACGGCGTGGCAAAGGCGGCGCTAAGCCGCCTTTAGCCTATGCGACAAAAGGAGTCTCTTTTGAAAAAATATTTAGTTGTGAAAATGGCGGAAGGATGGAGTCACGTTGTGAACTGGGTGGTAATGCCCGGACTTTATACCATGGAAGCAGCGCAGCAGTTCGTCGCCAGCGCCACGGCCGATGAGCCCGGAGCGCGGTACATGATCCAGGAAGTGGGAGCAGCGTAAACAAGCAGTTAGCAAATAGCAATTGGCAATTAGCTGGTGCTTGTAAGGTCGGCAGAACGATTTCAGATGGATGATAGCCGGACAAGACGCCGGTGGATCGTAAACACAACGGTTTAGCTAATTGCCAACTGCTAAATGCTAATTGCTAACTTGGAGAATTGATGAAATACATGAAACGTCGTGGCCTGAAGATGTTTGCCGTAGCGGCCCTTTTGCCTATGATGGCGCTGGCGCAAGCCAAACCTTTAGCCGGTCCGCAGGACGCAACCACCCAGCAGGTCACGCAAGTGGTGCGCGACTTCCTGGCCAACGTCCCTAAAAACGATCCTAAGGTCTTTCAGGAGTTTTTTGCCGATGACGTAATCTACACGCGAGCCACCGGCTTGACCGTGACCAAGGCGGACATTCTCAAGAACATCGATGTTCGTGCTACCAGCGATCCGCAGATAACTTTTGAAGCCGACGATTTTACCGTGCATCCGTACGGAGAGATGGCAGTCGTCAATTTCCGGCTGATCGCGCACAACGTAGAGAATGGCAAGCCGACAACGGCTTACTATCGCAATACAGGAACTTTTTTGAAGCGCAACGGCAAGTGGCAGGCTGTGGCATGGCAAGCGACGAAGGTGCCGGAAAAGCAGTAATTAGTATTTAGTAATTAGCAAAACCCAATTCATGGCAACTACTCAACAAAAAGATTATTACGGCGCGTTGGGCGTCAAGAAAACTGCCTCGTCGGAGGAGATCCGCAAGGCCTTCCGCAAGCTTGCCCGAAAATACCATCCAGACGTCAATCCCAATGACAAGAAAGCGGAAGAAAAGTTCAAGGAAATTTCTGAAGCCAATGATGTCCTGAGCGATCCCAAAAAGCGCAAAATCTACGATCAGCTCGGATTCTACTCTGACAATATTGATCCGGCAGCGGCGGAAGCCTATTCGCGTGGTGGCGGCTTTGGCGCAGGCGGTTTTGGAGCGACGCCTCCGGGAGGCCGAGGCGGACAGGGCTTCGATTTCAGCGGGTTTGACTTCTCTGATGCGGGCGGCAGTGCGGGTGGCCGGTCGAGCGGCGGAGCAGGCGGGTTCCGCGATATTTTTTCCAGCATTTTTGGCGGCGGGCGCGGCGGCGCGGCCACGGAAACCGAGCCTGAGCGCGGCACCGATCTTGAATACCAGGTAAATGTTGGCTTCTGGGACGCGATTCGCGGCGCGGTGATGCGCCTGAACATCACGCGGCTTGATACCTGCGCCAACTGCCACGGCAGTGGCGTAGTGGGAACGCCTACAACCTGCCCGCAGTGCCACGGCAGCGGCCACATCACGCAGTCCGGCGGCGGAATGAAATTCAACGTTGCCTGCCCGCGCTGCGGCGGGACCGGCAAAGTGCAGCCGCCATGCCCTGTGTGCCATGGCGAAGGCGCGGTGGAACGCACAGAGCCTCTGGAGGTGCGCGTAAAAGCGGGTACGCGCGATGGCCAGCGCATTCGCATCGGCGGCAAGGGCAATGCCGGAATCCACGGCGGCGGATCGGGCGACCTGTATGTAATCATCCGCGTGGGCGAGCATCCTGTGTTCCGGCGTGAAGGCGACGATATTTACGTTACCGTCCCTGTGGCCGCCTGGGAATCGGCGTTGGGAGCCAGGATTGAGGTGCCCACCATCGACGGGCGTTCGCAATTGAAGATTCCGCCAGGCACGCAAAGCGGACAGAAGCTGCGTCTGCGCGAAAAAGGGGTACCCTCAGCCACGCGCGAAGACAAGCGCGGCGACGAGATCGTGGAAGTCAAAATCATGGTCCCTGAAGCGCATGACATGAAGGCGCGTGAACTGTGGCAGGAATTGCAAAAGCTCCATCCGGATGATCCTCGGGCGGAGCTGTGGAACAAAGTCTGAGCTATGTTTTGGAGACCAGCCGTCTTCGCCTGCGTGAGTTTGTTTCGCAGGACGCAGACGCTCTGGCCGCTGTTCTGGGCGATCCGGTGACAATGCAGTATTATCCGGCTGCTTTTGAGCATAAAGGCGTGCAGGAGTGGATCGGGAAGAACATTGCTCGCTATCAGCGCGATGGCTACGGATTATGGGCCATGATGCTTAAAAGTTCGGGTGAAGTGATCGGCGACTGCGGCTGCGTATTACAGGAAGTGGAAGACCGGAATGAGGTTGAAGTCGGCTACCATGTACGGCGGGATCTCTGGGGGAATGGCTATGCGACGGAAGCTGCCAAGGCGTGCATGGAGTACGCTTTTGCTAAGTTAGGAGCCAGAAGAGTGATTTCGATGATTCGTCCGGAGAATCTGCAATCGAGGCGAGTGGCAGAAAAGAATGGAATGAGTTGCGAGAAGACCATTTTCTGGCGCGGATATGATCATTGTATCTACGCAATAGAAATTTCTTATGACCGCTAAACGCAAATCCAAAGGCGCTTACATGATCTCCTCCGTGGCGGAGATGTATGGCATCCATCCGCAGACGTTGCGGCTCTACGAGCGTGAAGGTCTGCTCAAGCCATCGCGTACCGATGGCAACACGCGTCTCTATACGGAAGAAGATCTCCAGCGGCTGGAGTTCATCCTGAATCTGGCCCGTGACCTGGGAGTGAACATCGCCGGCATTGCCATTATTCTGCAGATGCGCGAGCGCATGGAAGACATGAACCGCAAAATGCAGGAGTTCGTGCGCTTTGTGCAGGATGAAGTCGCGTTCCGCGCCAGCAATGCCCACGCCGATCCCAGCAAGGGCGCCATCATTCCTTTGCGCAAACCTACCATCAACCTGGCGCCGCGAGATAGAAAGAAATAGCACCGCAAGCTTGACTCGGGCAAAACCAATCCAGAAAACAAATCAAAACCGGTAGCCCTTTCGGGTCTACCGGTTCATTGTTTTACGGAAGGATATAGAAATGCTTGAGCTTCAGTTCAAGTCCTGCCCGCGAATTGAAATGATCGGCTTGCGAGGTTCGTCAGTTGAATGCTCTGGCACATCCTGATCCAGATTGATTGGTCCTGCGCCAATGCCGGCCGCAGCAGCCTTTTGTTTTTGTGGATAAATACGCATACGCTGCCGAATCCGGCGTTCAACATCAGTCCATTCTGAGCGGGCGCGATCCATGCCTCGCCGAATTCGCATGACGCCTTTTTCTTCAGCTTTACGGAGATTTTCTACCAAACGCATTGCATCTCCCCTTTTTCTTTTATGTGGGGTGTTTTCTGGCCACTGCGCATCCTGAATGCACTTGGCCTATTAGTGTGATGCCGGCGGAATGAAGTTGGAAACTGCTGCTGGATTGTTTGTTTTTTTACTCACTCTGGGCAGAGTTCTGCTTCGCCAGCCACTTCAAAAAGAGCTGCTCAATCGGCTTGTCCTTGGCACGGACCAGATGGCGGATGGTGTGCCCGGTGACGAGGTGGCAGAGCTCTTCAGCCATGTTCTTGATGTGGTCGCCGGCGCGTTCCAGGGAGTTGGCCATGGCCAGCACGTGCAGGCTTTCCGGGCCTTTGAGGCCCTCGGCATTTTCCGTGTGACGTACCACAATCAGGTTGCGCAGGCGGTCGATCTCAGAGTCGGTTCGAAGAACATGCAGCGCCTGCTCAATATTGCGACTGGCAAAAGCCTTCACCATGGTACTGAGCATATTTTCCAGCAGGCAGCCCATCCTGGTGAGCTGCTCAATATCGTCCATATCAATGCGGTTGCGCACAATGGCTGAGCGCTCACTGAAGCTGGCGATAAGGTCTCCCACTCGCTCAAGGTCGAGCATCAGTTTCATGCACGCCAGCAGCTCCCGCGCTTGCAGGGGCGTTACCTGCGTGATCACCGTGGCCAGTTCCTCGTCCATTTCGCGGTCCATGTTGTCCAGCCGCTCTTCGCATTTGCGGACGGCCATCAACGCCAGCTGCGAACCGTTGATCAGTGCGTCAATCGCGTGCGTGACCTCGTCCTTGGCCACGGAACAGGCCTGCAACGTAAGGTCAACCAGATGAGATTGCACTGTAGATTCCTGCGGAAGGAGAGTTGCCGGGGTGGTCATTACTGCACGTACCTTGTCTGCCACTCTTGGTCTAGGCGATCAGGGTCTGAGTAATCATTCACTCAAGCGATCTTCCTCTGGCCAGGAGCAGCTTGATTCGACATTTGTCCGTCTATAGCTATAGCAATTTATAAACAGACATTGTGAATAGAGGGTTAAAGCGCTATGAATCCTGTGCGAATTCCTGCCCGATTCAGGCGCTTCTCAGGAAGCCATGCTCTCGCGGTGTTCCCGCTCATTCTGGCCTTCGAGGAAAATAACCAGGTTCTCTGCTAAATGAATTGCGTTGTCGGCTATCTGCTCCAGGCAGCGCGAAGCAAAAATCAGGTGGAGATCCTGCTCATCCGCAACATGCTGTTCCGGACGGCTCAGGCCACGCAAAACGTAGTCGCGATATGCATCCACGGAAGCTCCGCCTTCTGCGGCGTTGCGCGCCAGCACTGGGTCAAGACGCGCCAGGGATCGCAAGGTCTGCCGGCAGAGATGAGATACCGCGATTGCCAGCGGTTGGAGACGGGAGAAGTCTTCATGCTCATTGTGCTTGCCAACTTCTGTAACTTTGCGTCCCAAATTGGACGCAAGCTTGCCCAGGCGCGAGAGATCTTTGCCGATGTTTACCGCTGATGTAACCCGTTTGATTTCAGCCGTTCCCAGAGCGCCAGTTTCCAGCGCTGAAAAGACTGCCTGGTCCAGTGTGTGCTCCAGTTCCTGGATTGCCACAGAACTTCCCGGCACGCCTGCAAGCACGTGTGAGTCCGTGTGCAGAAGGCCCGCAATCGCGCGGCTTACCGATTCATCCACCTTGCCGCCCATGGTTACAAGTAGATGATTGATGTTACTTTCCACCGTCTGCGCTTTTGTTGCCTGAATAGCCATTACAACACCCTTTTTTGTGGTTACTTATTAGACGAAGCCTACCACCGGCCGGTTAACGAGGAATGAAAACTAAAAGCAGTTTTCATGAAACATCGCAAAGCGCTTGATTCTTATGCACATGAGATGAGAAGGGATTAAGCAGGATTCATTTTTTTGGTGCTTCAAAACGATATCCCGCCCCGCGCACAGTGCGCAGATAGCGGGGCTGTTCCGGATCAACTTCAATCTTGGACCGCAGCTTTCTTACATATACGTCCACGGAGCGGGGACTCACGAAAGCGGTGTCTTTCCAGACTGCATCAAGAATCTGGTCACGGGTAAAGACGCGGCC
>DATBVH010000405.1:0-5339 GCA_036515395.1 Candidatus Angelobacter sp. | reverse complement strand
TCTCCACTGGTATTTTAAAGGTCATGGTGGCAAACACAACTTGGCTATGGAACTTTTCGCTCTTCGGAATATCACGAGTTCTCGGCGATGAGTTGGCGGTCAGAATTCTGCGCGCTACTTGTGCGCGGTTCCGATTGCTGCAACACTAGAGTCGGCAGTCATTCGCCCTTTGATGATTATCTTTGGCATTCATGCTGTAGAAGAAGCTTTATCGGCGCACCAGCGTGGCTTTGACTATGTAGCCGTTGCGCCAGGGCGCGGCGATGCGCGCATTCAGAAGATCGCGCAGCTCTGCCGTAGCGCTGGAGTTCCCTTGCGTACCATGCCGCGCGAGCAGCTTACGCGACTGGCTCGCGCAGCCAATCACCAGGGCGTCGTCGCTGTGACGGCGGAAAAGCAATACAACGACGTCGATGACATCCTGGCCGGCAAGCGTGGCCAGCACAGTTTTCTTCTGCTGCTGGACGGCATTGAAGATCCGCACAATCTTGGCGCGATTATTCGCACCGCGGAAGGCGCTGGCGCTGATGGCATCATTATTCCTGAGCGACGCGCTGCGGGCGTTACGGGAACCGTGGTCAAGGCCTCAGCCGGAGCATCAGAATATCTGCCGATTGCCCGCGTTACCAACGCTGGACGCGCGCTTGAAGAGCTGAAGTCGCGCAATATATGGACTGTTGGCCTGGACGAGCGTGGCGACAAACTCTATGACCAGATCGATTACAAAATGGATTGCGCGCTCGTGCTCGGTGCTGAAGGGCACGGCCTGCACGAACAGATCCGCAAGAAATGCGACTTTCTGGTAAAGATTCCCATGGCCGGGAAAGTGCCGTCGCTCAATGTGTCTGTGGCAGCGGCAATAGTGATGTATGAAGTGGCGCGACAGCGGCGCAAATAGCTATCGCATACCTCAGCAAACGCCGTCACTGTTATGGCTTGATCGCCGCAGGCCGTTTCTTCGCTTTGATCACAATGGCCAAATTGCCATTGCGAGTATTGGTGAAGCGCAGCTTGATTCGTCCTTCTTCATCCAGCGTGATCACCGCAGGCGTATTCACTTCAGTCAACATCCATCCCGCTGGAAGCGTCACATAGTTTAGTGGACGCCCCAGCGTCCGTGTCCAGGTCAGCTCTCCGTCTTTCATTACATAGCCAACTGGATCGGTGTAGGTTTCCTGCACGCGCACCCGCGTTGACTGTCCTTCGCCAACCGGATGTTCAAGGTCGCCCTGCACAGCCACTGAATCCGGTTCCACCGGCTCTGGATAATAGCCGAGCGTGTTCACGTCTTTGCCCGCGACTGTTGAAGTCTTCAGCGGCTTACCGGTATCCAGATCGGTCATCTTGGCGTCCGGCGCAACCACGCTTCCCTTGCGAACAAAGCTGTGGACCGATTTCTGCCCAACTCGCGTCACCGTAAAGTCATGCGAGATGCGGAATTGATGCGTGAAAGGCTCAAGCAGCCAATAGCTGATCTCGCGGTCCTGCTCCGCCCGATGAAAAGATTCATCCTGCGCCAGCATCACAGCCGCCAATAAAAGAAGACACGCTAGGACAATTCTCTTCACGGCAGCCTCCGGGCAATGATCTTTACCGGAAGCTGATCGTCACGATCATTGAGAAAGCTGACGCGAATCCGTCCATCTGCATCGGTTGAAACAATTCCGGGTGACGCGCACTCCACCAGCTCCCAATCTTTGGGCAGCACCACCACGTTGCGCTTGATGCCAAGCGGTCGCGTAAAAACCAGCTTTCCGTCAGTCAAAGTATAAGACGGCGCATCGGTGTAAGTCTTAAAGATGCGGATTCGCGTTTCCCCGCCTTTCGGCACCGGTCCCGGCAAATGGATTTTGATGAATTCCGCTTTGTCGGATGTGTCGGGTGGAACAAGGCCGGTTGCTTTCGCGTCTTTGCCGTTCACCGTTTCAAATTTCAGCTCTTTGCCGCTGCTGCGTTCGATCACGCGCTCCTTCGTCGCCACAGACCCAGGACGAATGGGATTGAAGAAGAATCGCGCGCCTTCGCGCGCTTCGGTTACATCATAAGTTATCGCGAATTGGTGTGTTTCCGGCGGTTGCAATTCGTACAGGGTAAACTCATCGGCGGCTACCAGCGGCACACTGAGCAGGCTGAGCATCAACAGGATCTTTGGCAACATAGCGGGCGGAGTTTATCACAGTAGCCGCCAAAAATGGCATCACGCATTGCATATTGCAATCTCGGAGCAGGCGCGGCCCACACAAGTTATTACAAATCTGCGATGTCATCTTCTGCATATAATTGGAGACGAATGGCTCACAGCAGAATTTGGCAGGCAACAAGATGCGTTTGGGCGCTGGTCTGCCTTGCCACCGCGCTTTCCGCCGAGCCAATCAAACAACTCAAGCCCACCGGATACGTGAATGATTTCGCCGGCGTGCTTGACGCGCCGTCCTCCGAGTCGATCACCAACATCTGCCGGCAGATTGACCAAAAAACCCATGCTCAGATTGCAATTGTTACCATCCACTCGTTAGACGGCGCGGATATTGAAAGCTACGCTGCAGATCTCTACAAAGCCTGGGGAATCGGGCCAAAATCCAGCAATCGCGGCGTTTTGATCCTGTTGGCAATCAATGATCGCCAGCGCCGCATTGAGGTGGGCTATGGGCTGGAGCCGATCCTGCCTGACGGGAAAGTAGGTGGCTTTGGCCGTGAAGCCGTTTTTTTCCTCAAGCAGAATCAATACGGGCCTGCTGTGCTGTTGATGACTCAGCGCGTAGCCGGGGTAATCGCCGCAGATGCCGGCATTAAACTTGAAGGCCCGGAACCACCACGTCCACCGCCAGACGATCGTCCGACAGGTGGACTGTCTGCCGGAGCCATTCTTTTTGGAATTGTTATAGTCCTGATTGTCCTCTCCATATTGTCCAGGACAGGCGGAGGAGGCTTGATTTGGTTCTTGCTCGGCATGTTCATGAATAGCGGAGGCAGAGGCGGCGGCAGTAGCTGGGGCGGTGGCGGCGGATTTGGTGGCGGTGGCGGTTTTGGTGGTTTTGGCGGCGGCAGTTCTGGAGGAGGTGGCGCAAGCGGCAGCTGGTAGCCGCGAAGATGCCATATAACTTATGGAAGCAGAAAAACAGATCACGGATCTTGTAAATAGCCTCAAACAGGCGGCTGGCGCGAACCTGGAGTGTGTGGCGCTTTTCGGATCGGCTGCATCCGGAGAATTCCATGCTGATTATTCTGATCTCAACATCCTGTGTGTGGTGCGTGAGCTTTCCGCTCCGGTGCTTGCCGCCCTGGCCCCGGCTATCGCTGGTTGGACCAAAAGCAAGTTCCCAGCACCACTGGTCTTCTCGCGCGCTGAATTAGAGCAATCCACGGATGTGTTTGCCATCGAGATGCTTGATATCCGCCAACGGCACCGAATATTGCATGGCGAAGATATTTTTACCGGCATAAATGTCCCTATGGACCGTCATCGCGTTCAGCTGGAGCATGAGCTGCGCACCAAACTGCTTACGTTGCGGCAAAGCTATGTTCAGGCTGCGGGCGACGACAAACGCGTTCGGCGTTTGATGCTTGATTCCATTTCCGCTTTCAGCACGCTGTTCCGGCATACGCTCATCGCCATGGGAGAACAACCTGCACCCCACAAGGCGGAAAACATCATACGGCTGGCAGCGCGGACCGCGTTTGATCCCGGTATTTTTCTTAAGTTGTTGCAGGTGCGCGAGCGCAAGGCAAATGAAAATGAGATTGAGGCCGCGTCAGCATTCGCAGAGTATCTGAATGGGATCGACGCAGTGATCCAGGCAGTTGATGCGCTTTAATCGCAAGACAGTTAAGGCTCGAAGGTAAACGGAGGAGAAGATGAAGGTTTGGATAGCGATAGGAATCATTGTATTGCTGCTGATTGTGGGATTCAGCAGTTATGTAGGCGCAAAAAATCAGATGGTCACAAAGAATGAGACCGTAAAGGCCGCATGGTCGCAAGTCGATATCGTGCTGCAACGCCGTGCTGATCTGATTCCCAACTTAGTTGAGACAGTGAAGGGCTTTGCTTTGCAAGAGCAGACTGTCTTTGGAGACATTGCCAAAGCGCGTTCACGTTTGCTTTCCGCCAATACTCCGTCGGATAAAATTGCCGCCAACCAGCAACTGGATGGCGCTATGGGCCGTCTTCTGGTGGTCGTGGAGAACTATCCCGAACTTAAGTCTAATGAAAACTTTTTGCGATTGCAGGATGAACTGGCCGGAACTGAGAACCGTATAGCCGTCGAGCGCAAGCGCTACAACGACGCCTTGCAGGACTACAACACTTTCATTGGCCTGTTTCCCAACAGCATTTGGGCCGGCATGGCCGGATTCAAGCGCAATGACGCGTACTTTGCCGCGAGTGAAGGTTCCAGGACTGCGCCGAAAGTAGATTTCTCCGGCGTAAAACCTACACCGCCCGCGCAAGCCACACCGCAACCGGCACATTAATGCCATTTGGGCCGTGGCTACGGCTGCGGCCCAGCTATATCAGCTACACCAGCCCAATCCTGCGGATCAAATCCTGGAATCTGGGATCTGATCGCACATCATCAAGCATGGGTTCAACATTGAGCCAGGTCAGGCCGTCTGCACGATCGTCATAGGCTTTTTCCAGCCATATCATGGCTTTGTCTTTATCGCCAAGACCGGCGAATAACATTCCGAAATATGTAGGCGGTATGTAACGCTTTTTTGCCGCTGACTTGAACGCTTCGGCCAGCTTCATGGTCTCAGTTTTCTTGCCGCTCACGGCGTAGGCCAGGCCCAGCGCCGCATCCATCAGGGGCATGTCGCCGGTTTCCGTGCGCGCCTGCTTCAAATGCGCAATTGCCTTGGCATGCTCGTTCAAGCGCATGTAAGCGCGGCCCGCAATAAAGTGCAGCATAAAATATCCCGGGTCCAACTGCTTTGCCTTCTCGCATTCATCCACCGCTCGCCGATATTCACGGCCAAAATAATAAGCGGCCGCGCGCGTTGTGTGAACAGCCACCAGCCGGTGCGGATCTGTCTCTTGCACAATGCTCATCGTCTGCTCTATCTCATCAAACGCCGCGTCGCGTCTTCCCAGCGCCAGCAGCAGCCATGAGTACCACAGGTGTGTGTCGGCGTGGTCCGGGTTCAGCTCGATCCCCAGCTCGTAGCCGGCCGCAGCTTCTTCCCATTTCCAGTGGTAGTGGTGGTTCACCAGTGCCAGCGCCGTATGCGCTTCCGCGAATGCGCTGTCCAATTCCAGCGCTTTGCGTGCTGCTTTCTCCGCTTTCGGCATGGCTTCACGCGGCGGCAACAGATCAAACGGCGCTATCGCCAGCAAGGCATAC
>DATBVH010000404.1:0-5796 GCA_036515395.1 Candidatus Angelobacter sp. | reverse complement strand
TGATGCAGATTGCGGTGAAAAAGGGACGGAAGACGCGGTCGAATCTGAAAATCGGAATTTGCGGCGAACATGGCGGCGATCCTGCTTCAGTGGAGTTCTGCCACAAAATCGGGTTGAACTATGTTTCCTGCTCGCCGTATCGTGTGCTCACCGCGCGGCTGGCGGCAGCACAGGCGGCTGCGGCGGAAGAGTTGAAGACAGAAGGCGGCAGAACGAAGTAGTTCACCCAAAGGACAAGAAGGACGCAAAGAGTGGTTGAGCTTTGCGTCCTTTTGTTATTGTATCTTTGAGGTTATCAACCCGCGCCCAGACTGCGCAGGCTTTCAATAGCGCTGGTGTTGGCGCTGTCGAGTTCCAGCGATTTTTTAAAATTCTTAGTAGCCTGTTCCTTATCACCATTGGCCAGATAAGCGTCACCCAGACTGTCATACACAATAGCTTTGTCCGGGTAAGATTCAACATTGAGTTTAAAGAATTCCAGTGCCTCTTTGACCTTGCCGTGTTGCAGCAACTTATAACCAACGACATTAAGTTGGCCCGGACTAAACTGGAATGCATCGGCCTGATTTTGCTTTGCTTCTTTGTATTGCTTTAAAGCAGCGTCAAGACCTTCCTTTTGCGTGGTTTCATAAACCAGTGCGCCAATAGACTTCTTACCTTCGGGCGCAGGAAATCCCCACAAATCAAAGTTGGGGATTTCGGCGGTAATGCGAAGGTCGATATCGATGGCATCCGCAATGCCTTCATTCCAAAATTTGGGGCCGGTCACGCCGAAGTCCCTGCGGTTCAGCTTGAGCCGGCTGTCAAAGGCGATGCGGGAATTCTTCCAGGGATCGTTCATTTTGTGTTGACGCCACACCAAAGGAGCTGAAATTTCTTTGCTTACACCCTTTATAGTCAAGGTGCCGACCATCAGATAGTCATTGCCCTGCTTGTGAATGGCCGTGCTTTGAAAACGAATGATGGGATATTTTTCGGTGTCGAAAAATGTTGCGCCCTTCAGGTCTTTGTCGCGAAAGGAGCTGCCAGTTTCTATGCTGGGAGACTTGATGATTGCGGTGACGGAAGATTTAGTGAGATCAGCCTCGTCATACATGATGGTTCCACTAAAATCTGAAAACCTGCCTTCAACTTCCGTCACTCCAATGAGCCTGACCGCAAAGCCAACTTTGGAATGGTCCGCGTCAACGGAGAATTTTTCCGCGGCGAAACCGGTGCTGACAAACAAGCATATGGAGGCGATCGCAAGCAGAAAGTGCTGCAACTGATGATTCAGGAATAATTTTTTCATTGGAATTGCCTCTCCTCATCAATCTCAAGTGCAGACTATGGGCCGGGCAATGCAATGCAAGCGGGTTTGTGATCAACAGTCGAAGGTCTGGGACGAATGGTGGAAGCTGTCAGCTTTCCTTGCCAAGCAGAAGACGGAGCTTGTCTTTTTGATAACGGCTTAGTTTTAGCTCCTGCCCGCTGGTCATCACCACGCGATGGTGTCCATGGAACCAGGGCTGGACTTCGCGGATGCGTTGCAGGTTCACAATGGTGGAGCGATGGATTCGCATGAATCTATCCGGATCGAGCTTTGCTTCCATCTCATTCATGTTGCCGCGGATCAGATGTGATATCAGGCCGCCGTGAAGACGCAGATAATTGCCTTCAGCTTCAATCCAGTCGAGGTCGCGCACATTGAAGAATAGAAAGCGTCCTTTAACGGGAACGGGAATTCTTTCCAGATAGTCTTTCTTCTTGTCGATCTCTTCCAGTAGCCGTGATAGCTGATGATTAGGAACCTGCTGCTTTCCCAACTCCAGAGTGCGGCGCGCACGGAGAAGCGAGTCGCGAAAGCGATCTTCAGAAAACGGTTTCAAAAGATAGTCGAGAGCGTGCGCCTCAAATGCTTGCAATGCATAGCGATCATAGGCGGTCACAAAGATGGTGACAGGCATTGCATGTTTTCCTACGGCGCGGATTACATCAAAACCGTCGAACTCCGGGAGCTGAATATCGAGGAACACCAAGTCGGGTTTTTGCTCGCGAATCGCAGTGACTGCGGACTCGCCATCGCCGCATTCGCCGGCAACCTCAAATTCAGGAAACGCTTTCAAGTGTTTCCGAACGCTGCGCCGGGCCAGCGGCTCGTCATCGACAATGAGAGCTTCATACTTCATGGATTACCAGCTTTTGACGCCAGAACATCCGTAATGTCACCAGTGGCCGGCAAGCTAAATTTCACGGCCACGCCTCCACCTTCACGGTTGGCAATCTCAAAAGAATGCTGGCTGTTGTAAAGCTGTTCCAGACGCGCGCGCGTGTTGGTGAGTCCAATTCCGCGTGCAGGCTGTGATCCGCCATTTTCCATGCTTCCAATGCAGTTCCGCACCTCCAGCAGCAAACGGTCATTTGCGCGTTGAGCCACGATGCTGATGCGGTCTGCCTGCCTGTGCTTGCCAATTCCATAGCGCACCGCATTTTCCACCAGCGGTTGCAGGATCATTGTGGGGACTTCACAGGCGAGGGCATTTGTATCGATCTCTTTTTCGATTAGCAAGCGGTCTTTGAAACGCGTTTGTTCAATGCTGATATAGCACTCCAGCAATTCGAGTTCCTGTTGTAATGGCACGGCCGGTTGATCGATCTTGTTCAGAGAGGCACGGAGAAGATCGCTGAGCTTAAGCACCATCTGACGGGCTGTTTGCGGGTCTTCAGAGATAAGAGTCGAGATGGAGTGCAAAGTGTTGAATAGAAAATGTGGATGCAACTGCATGTTGAGTACTTGCAATTGTGCGTTGGCCAAATCGGTTTCCATCCGCGCCCATGCCAGTTCACGCGACCGCGACTGCTCGTAGTAATAAAAACCATGGTTCAGGGCAACAATCACCCAATAGGTGAGCAGGTTGATGTGTCCTTTGAACGTGGCAAAAAAGTACAAGACCCGCCAGTAGCTCATCTTGTAACCAGGATTGATGATGTAATTTAACCGGACCTGAATGGCCAGTTGCAAAAACGAAATTGCAACTCCGGCTGCCACATGAATTGGTACTGCTGCGAGCCAGTTATTTGATGCGATGCGGAAGCGCCGGCAGAAAAACAGCACCAGAGGAGTGAGAGCTGCCCAGATATACCAATCGGAGGAAGCGACAAGAAATTCATGCCAGAAGTTGTCAGCCCGTCCGCGCGCAATGGTAAAGACGTAAGCTTGCACTGAGAAGGTAACGACGATAAAGGTCCAGGCGGTGAAAATCAGAGCCCAGCTCAGCAGGCGCCGCGTTCGGGTAGTAAGGGGCAAAGACATCGATCAGCTCTGGAGGAATCATACGCCTGTGCCCTTTTTAGGTATGGGCCGCCCAATGGTTGAAGTCCCAAGGGAGCTGTGAGGGGGCCCGTCGGGATTCCAAAGCGACTCACTGCACTCGCTGCAGGCGGTCAATCAGCTTTTGCGCGAGATTATCTTCTGATTCTGACCATAAGATCCGTCCGCTGACGCCGCAATTCTTTTCCACTGCGTTGGTAAAAGCGACCAGCTTTTGGACGTTGGCCTTGATTCGCTGCTCCAGAACGCTGGTGTAGTCGGCTTCTTCAAAGAGAAACGGCGCGTCCAGGCCGAAGTCGACCTGAATGTGGCCATTTTCCTGAAACGTGCCTTCTTCAAACTGCGTGCCAAAGGCGATGAACTTTACTGTTTGCGGTCGCAAAACCCAAGTTTCATCCAGATCGCCCTCTTTCGTCGGTACCCAAAGGTCCCAGAGTACGTCCAATTCATAAGCGTTATCTTCATGAAGAAATTCACTGGCCAGGGCAAGACTCTGTTCGGGAGCGGCCCGGTGATCAAATGTCTGCTGGAAGATGATGGGCTGGTCCCAGGAGATGCTGCGGATATCGAGATGGCCGATGCCAGGACGTTCGGCGGAGAAAGGGAACTGCTTCAACACGGAGAGCAGACGGGGCAGCATTTCCTGCTGTTGAAAGCTGGGAAACCAGATACTTAAATAAAGACGATCAGCCATAATCTAAAGATATTGTAATCTGAGATGCAGTTGCGTAGTTAAGCCGACAGCGCCGGTCCATGCTGACGATTGACAGCTATTAGATCCGAGCTTTGGAGATAGAGATGCGTAAATTGCTGGTTTTCCTGACAGGTTTGCTTTTCATGTTTACAATTGCGTTCTCTGCTAGCGCTCAACAGCCGCCGGAGAAGAAGCCGCTAATTGAAACCCCCACAATGCGGTTGGCGGCTGCCAAAACCATCTTTATCACACGGACGCACGGCAGCCGGATCCCAGTGGATGTGATTAGGTCCACCATGGAGGGTTGGGGCAGATTCACTTTCGTCGAGGCACCGGATAAGGCCGACCTGATCATAGAGATCGCCTCGGCAGGAGATTCGGGCGTACAGGTCTCTAGTTCGTCTAAGGTTTCACCCGAGACTGGAAAGGAAGAAAAATCCAGCTCGACGCGAAAAGACATCTCACCGACCGATATCAAAATGACAGTTTTTGACTCTAGAAATAAGCGGCCGCTGTGGGCCGCCACTGAGAGTGTGAAGTTCGCCATGAAGGAAAAGGGTAAAGAGAACAACCTGGTGGAAGCTGCCGAACGGCTGGCCTCAAAGTTCCATGAGCGGTTGGAGGGCGCCAGCAAGAAAGTAGGCGATAAGTTGTAGGTCTAGCTCAGCAGAAAGTCGGATCATGGCGGCCAAGGGTCTACTGTCAAAATACCCAGTGATTATGCGGGTAAATCGCGCAACCCCGCTGCATGTTGCCGAATCTGATTGTACATTGTGCCTAACGTATGCTCCCTTGCTCGCAGAGGGGCGTCCGCCTTCGTCATACTACTTGTTATCGTTGTAGCAGTAGCTGTACGCAGTAACGCCCAAGCTTCCACGCAAGGCCAATGGTCTGCGGTTACCAACTGGCCCACCCGAGCCGTTCACGCAACTTTGCTGCCGGACGGTCGCGTATTTTTTGTTTCCTATTATGATGAGTCGCTGCACCCGAACATCTGGGACCCAGTCAGTAACACGTTCACCGGTACTGCGGCCTCTTCTTACAGGCTTTTCTGCGCTGGCCATACCACACTCGCCGATGGACGCGTGTTTATTGCCGGAGGGCACATTGCCGACTACACAGGATATGCGCACGCGGTGATCTTTGATTCAGCGACGAACAGATTTACTTCGTTGCCGGACATGAATACTGGCCGCTGGTATCCCACAACAACGACGTTGCCAAACGGCGATGTTCTGGTGGTTTCCGGCGATATCAACGCCAATACCAATGTTGACGCACTGCCTCAGGTTTTCCAATTCTCCACCAAGACCTGGCGCAACCTCACGACGGCACAACTTTCTATGCCGCTCTATCCCAACATGCTGGTAGCGCCAAATGGAAAGGTTTTTGATGCTGGACCCGCCCGGCAAAGCCGCTACCTGAACACATCCGGGACAGGCTCATGGTCGAACGTTGCCGTAATGAACTTCACCCGTTCGCGCGATTACGGTCCGGCTGTGCTGTATGCTCCTGGTAAAGTTGCCATGATAGGCGGGTCAGATCCTCCAACAGCGACATCAGAAATAATCGACCTGAATGCGACTACGCCTGTCTGGAAATTTAGTGGCAGCATGCATTTTCCGCGGCGGCAGCACAATGCAGTGATCCTGCCGGATGGAAAAGTGTTCATCGTGGGCGGAAGCAGCGCAGGCGGTTTTGATACCTCTAGCTCGCCGGTTCTGCCCACAGAAATGTGGGACCCAGCCACAGGACAATTTACCGTGATGGCCAGCATAGCTGTCTACCGCGG
>DATBVH010000403.1:0-2964 GCA_036515395.1 Candidatus Angelobacter sp. | reverse complement strand
GTGTGGAACCAGCCAGACTCGATTGCCCATCCCAAAACTCACGATACAGACGAGCACGCCGACGCGGGCCAGGATGCCGGGAATGACAGCGAACTCCACGGCGGCACGGTGCTGATGCGGCTTGGCAAAACGCACTTCGACAAAGCCAGACTGCCAAAGGTGGCGCGGCCAGTGTCGATTGGAATAGCGAGGCCAGAATAATGCGGCAGCTCATCTCTTTTCGTGACTTTGACTGGCTCTTGCTCATTTTTATCCTGATCATCTGCTCGCTTGGCGTGCTGGAAATTTACAGCACCACCTACGGAACAAAGTTTGCCGGAGCACACATCCGCCAGATCTACTGGATACTGGGTGGCCTGCTTGTAATGCTGGCGGTGAGTCTCATCAACTATCAGATCCTTCTGGAGAATGCCAACTGGTTTTATGTAGCATCGGTGATATCGCTGTTGGCAGTAGCCTTGTTTGGCAAAAAATATCTAGGCGCGCGTCGCTGGATTCAGCTTCCCGGCGGGCAGCACTTCCAGCCATCAGAATGGGTGAAGCTGGTGCTGATCCTGATGCTGGCCAAACACTTCAGCAGTCAAGGTGGCCAAGGCGAGCGTGAGGATGCCTCACTCTCTGAAATTGTAAAGGCAGGTTTGATCGCCGGTATTCCCATGCTGCTGGTGCTGAAGCAGCCCGATCTCGGTACCGCTCTGACGTATGTTCCTGTGGCTCTGATGGGCCTGTTTCTGGGTGGAATCCAGTTTCGCCATGCGGCTTCGATTCTGCTCATTGCCGGCGTGCTCATGCCTACATTGTGGATTTATGGTCCGCGGATGCACCTGATTAAGCAGTACCAGAAGGACCGTTTGACCAGTTTTCTGCATCCTGAGGCCGATTCGCAAAAGACGGGGTATCAACTTGAGCAATCCAAGATAGCCGTAGGATCGGGCGGGATTTGGGGCAAAGGAGTGCGAAAAGGCTCGCAAACACAGGGGTCATTCCTTCCTGAGCCGCACACGGACTTTATTTTTGCCGCCTGGTCAGAAGAGCACGGCTTTGTGGGCGCAGTGGCCTTACTGCTGCTATACTTCATGGTATTAATGCGTTTGATCCATAACGCTCAGACCGCGCCAGATAGCGCGGGCGGCTTTGTGGTGATGGGTGTGGTTGCGGTTTTGCTGTTCCACATCCTGGTAAACGCGGGAATGGTGGTTGGGTTTATGCCCGTCACCGGTATTCCTTTACCGCTGATGAGCTATGGCGGTTCGTCAGTTTTGTTCATGTTTCTGGCGCTGGGTATTGTGATGAATATTCGGATGCGCCGTTTCGTGAACTAAGCAAAGGAATTTAGAAACCGCGCCAAGAGGCGCGATCAGTAACAAGGATTTTTTCAAGATTGAACGTTACGCCCTGACGTTAAAAGAAAGGGCGCCGGCCGGAAGAAGGGAAGCCGGAAGGTATCAGAAAGCATTGCCGGGCAGGGAACGGCCCCGCGGAAACTACCCAGACAGCGCAAATTTATAGCGATTGTCAGGGGACCGCAGTGTTGGCCACAAACCCGGAGTGCAAAGGTGCACAGATTTTTCAAACAAGTCATAGGCAGATTGCAGATGTTGGCCGGCGAGATCTACTCACCGCAGCCGAATTGTATTTCCTGCATAAGATCAGATTGAATTTCGGGCACTCAAAGCCAGTCAACCCGCGCGTAATGCGCCGGTCTCCTGAACTTTTTCTGGACCTCCAGCCACCCTCTTTCCCGCCGGTATACACCGGAGAAGCTCCATGTCGAAAGAACTTTATGTCTCTTCTACACCGCATGAAACCAAGGTAGCGGTGGTTGAAGAAGACCAACTTTCAGAAATATATTTTGAACGAGAAAACGAATACACACTGGCCGGATCCATCTACAAAGGGCGCGTCACCCGCGTTCTGCCGGGCATGCAATCCGCCTTTGTAAACATTGGGCTGGAGCGCGACGCGTTCCTTTATGTTTCCGACTTCCTGATGGAAGAGGACGAGGACAGCGATGCCATTAGTGAGGCAGTCGCCAGCTCTCGCAACTCACCGATTATTGAAGTGCGCAGCACTGAAGGAGAGCACGGGCCGATTGAGGCGCAGGAAATCATGCCGCCGATTACGGTCGGCGATGAAGACAATGAAGATGCAGAGCAGGAATCCGTCGAGGGTACTTCCTCAGAAAAAGGTGCTCCGCAAGAGCAGGAGCGGGAAGGCGCTCGGAAGTGGCGTGGACGTCGCCGCCGCGGAAGAGGCGGACGTGACCGCTTTGCTGATCGCGGCGCAAATGACCAGGTAGCCGGAGATCGCGGCGAACAGGATAAGCCGGTGGAAGCAGCACCGGAAGAGCGCGTCGAAGCGCAACCGGAGAGCCATCCGGAAGCGAGACACGACCGGCATGAAAGCCGAGGCGAAGGGCGGCACGAAGGTCGATCGGACTATCGCCGCGAGAATCGACGGGATCGTTATGAGAGCAGGCCTGATCAGGGCATCGAGCAACACGCTGAGCCCATCGTGCTTCCTGGCGAGTCGATTTCAAAATATCAGCCGCACGCGGCGCAGCCTTCAGGTGCGGCTGCGCAGACTTCGGGAAAAACCGAATCGACGCCGCGACCGCGGCCTTCCACCGAATATTCTATCGATCCTTCGGCTTTTTCTGCGGGCTCAATGGTATTGCCGGGCGAGACGCTGGCCAAATACGGAAAAGACAAGCAGCAGTCGCGTGGAAGATCTGAAGCGCAACCAGAACATTTACAAGCAGAGCCTCAGGCCGCAGAACACCCCCCAGAGCACCAGGAACACGGCTTTCTTCAGGACGCTGAATCCGCGGGTCCCATTCCCGCGAAGTTTGAGCAGGAAGAGAAAACTGAAGCGCGGGTGGAAGCGCCGAGGGTTTTTCATCGCAAAGAGTCAGCGCCGGTCATTGAGGAGGCTGAAGCAGAGGAACCCGAAGCTCCTGAAACA
>DATBVH010000402.1:0-4678 GCA_036515395.1 Candidatus Angelobacter sp. | reverse complement strand
AAAAGAACTGGATTGTGGCGTGGTCCTTATGCATACGCGCGGGCGTCCGCAGGAGTGGCGCAATCTGGAGCCATCAGCCGATATTGTTGCGGAAGTGAAAAACGATTTGCGCGATTATGCTCAGGCCGCGCTGGCGCAGGGTATCGCCAAAGGCCATATCATGCTTGATGTGGGGATTGGCTTCGGCAAGAAATTCGACCAGAACTATCCGCTGCTGGCTGGTCTGGACCAATTGCACGATCTTGGCTTTCCGCTTCTGGTGGGTACTTCCAGAAAGTCTTTCATCGGACGCACGCTGGCCGTCGATGGCAAAGATGCGCCGTCTGACCAGCGCCTTCACGGCTCACTCGCAGCCGCCACAGCTTCAGTCCTGCAAGGCGCACACATGGTACGAGTGCATGACGTGAAGCCAGCCGTGGAAGCGGTAAAGATCGCTGATGAGATTTTACGATTTGGTAAATAAGCGGCCTGAGCCTGAAAGGTTCGATATGGCTCTCCAGCAAATTTATGCGCGGTTTTGCCGTTCCAGTTCTTTGCACAGATAGATGATCTGCCCGGTGTGGTGGGAAACATGCGCGGCGCACCGCAGGGAAGCCGTGAAGCGGTCGCCGGCATCTTCCATGCCCTTGGCCGAGTATGCCGTGGACCAATCGCTCTCTGACTGTTTCTGCAACACCGCCGCAACCATAGCAATGGTGCCGTCAAAGATTTTGAGGAGCACCGCTTTCGGAGCGCGCGCTGTATTTGCAAATTCCTGGGGACGGTTGCGCACGTATCCCGTGCCACCCATCTCCGCGCCGATGTAATAGCTGAGATTGCCGGTTAAATGTAGGAGCAAGTGCCCGATGCTGTTGCCGTAGGGATACGGCCGTGTCCATATTTGCTCGTCGGTCAGCGGCTCAACCAGAGCGCATATCTTCTCTGCTGCTTCACGGTAATTACGCTCAAAGTCGCGGACAAGGGTGGTATTGAGATCGCTCACGGAGCGATTCTAACAAACTTCCTCCACGCGCTGTTTAGGATAGAATTTTCTATTGGCCACCAGTCATTTGGCAACTAACCCCCAACCCGCACAGAAGGGCCGTGTCTTTCTCATGGACTCGATGTCCTTCATCTTTCGCGCTTATCACGCCATGGCGCGGCAACGGCCCATGTCCACCAAGAAAGGCGTGCCCACCGCGGCGACTTACGTTTTTGTAAACATGTTGCGCAAGCTGCGCGCGGACTTCAACCCGGAATATCTGGCGGCGGTGTTTGATGTTGCCGGTCCTACGTTCCGCGACGAGCAGGCCAAAGCAGTCACCTCGGTCCGCAAGTTCGATATCAAGACGCAGACGTTCAAGGACGTCGAATATCTGGGTTACAAGGCGCAGCGTAAAGAGATGCCGCATGACCTCGTTCAGCAGGTTCCTTATATACGGCGCGCGCTGGAGGCTTATCGCATTCCCATCCTCGAGTCGCAGGGTTTCGAGGCCGACGACGTAATTGGCACGCTAGGCCGCAAAGCCGCAGCCGAGGGCTATCAAGTGTTTGTCGTCTCCAGCGATAAGGACATGCTGCAACTGGTGAATGACAAAGTCTGCGTGCTCAATCCGCCGAAAGATAATTTGATATGCGACGCGGATAAAGTCGAGGAAATTCTGGGCGTCCGCCCGGAGCAGGTGATTGATGTGATGGCGCTGCGGGGCGACTCGATCGATAACATTCCTGGCGCGCCGGGCATCGGCGACAAAGGCTCAGTCGAGATCATCAAGCGGTTTGGAAAGCTCGAAAACGCGCTGGACCACGCCGAAGAGGTTGAGCGCAAGACCTACCGCGAATCGCTGCTGAATAATAAAGACACCATCCTGTGGAGCAAGCAGCTTGTCACCATCGACCAGAACGTGGACATCGCTCTGGATCTCGACAAGATGATTGCCGGCGAACCGGACATGGACGCGTTGCGCTCACTCTTCAGTGAGCTCGAGTTCACCACGTTGCTCAAAGAGCTGGTGCCGGTAATGGAGGTGCGTGAAACTGATTATCGCGAGCTGAAATCTCTCAATGAACTAAAAGCGCTGGCCAAATCCAAAGCACCGCTGGCAATCGCCTTTGAGTTCACCGCCGCGCCCAAGTCAAAGGTCGAAGAAGAAGAGTCCGCAGAGGGCGATCAGAAATCCGGTGATCTGTTATTTGATGGCCCGCCACCACCGGAAACCAGCGCCCTTGCTCCGCTCAAGCTGGCGATCTCTGCTGAACCGGGCAAAGCATTCACCATGATCCTTGGTAACGATGAAATTTCCGCGGAACTGAAGAAGCTGCTCAGCGATCCCAAAATCCCCAAAGCTGTTCATGACTACAAATCCGCGCTGCGGCAACTGGAAGCACACGGCGTGGAGCTCGCGGGCGTCCGCGACGAGCCGATGCTGTATTCCTACATCATCAACCCCACATACACGAACCACGCGCTGGCGGAAATTGCCGTACGCAGCTTTAACCTCAAGCTGTCACTGGCGGTGCCGGAAGCGGCGGACGTGACCGGCCGCATTGCTCCGGTGCTGCGTAAAGAAGTTGAGTCCGCGGGACAGATGCGTCTTTATGAGGAGATCGATCTGCCGCTGGCGCCGGTGCTGGTGCGCATGGAGCAGGCAGGCGTAAAGATTGATCGCCAGATGCTGGGCATACTTTCCGTCGACCTGGAAACACAATGCAACGCCAAGGCGCGCGAGATCCACGAGAAAGCCGGCGTCACGTTCAACATCAATTCGCCCAAGCAACTTGGCGATGTGCTCTTTAACCAGCTCAACCTGCCGAAGCCAGTTAAATACGGCAAGGGCAAAATGATTTCCACCGCCGTCGACGTGCTGGAAGAGCTTTCAGAGACGCATGAAGTGCCGCGCCTGGTGCTGGACTACCGCCAACTCTCCAAGCTCAAAAGCACATATGTTGACGCGTTGCCGGTGCTGATCGATCCGCAGACTGGGCGCGTACACACTACCTTCAGCCAGACCGGCACCACTACGGGGCGTTTGTCCTCGACGAACCCGAACCTGCAAAACATTCCTATCCGCACGGAGCTGGGCCGAGAGATCCGCGCAGCCTTTATTGCGGAGCCGGGTTACTCGCTGCTGTCGGCGGATTACTCGCAGATTGAGCTGCGGCTGCTGGCGCATTTCTCTGAAGATCCGCTGCTGGTGGAAGCTTTTCGCAATGGCGATGACATTCACCGGCTCACCGCTTCGCAGGTGTTTGGCGTGCCGCCCATGCTGATTGACGCTGAACATCGCCGTCGTGCCAAAGCCGTAAATTTCGGGATTGTCTATGGACTCTCGGCCTTCGGTCTTTCGCAGCAACTCGGAATCGACCAGCGCGAAGCCAAAAAGTTTATCGACGCATATTTTGAAAAGTATGCCGGTGTCCGACGCTACATTGACCGCACGCTGGAAGAGACGCGCAAAGAGCAGAGCGTAAAAACGCTCTTCGGACGCACGCGTCCCATCCCTGACATCAACAGCAAGAACGCCAACATGCGTGGCTTTGCTGAGCGCACCGCCGTTAACACTCCGCTGCAGGGCACCGCCGCGGACCTGATCAAGCTGGCCATGATCCAGATTGACGAAGAGCTGCGCTCACGCAAATTGAAGTCACGCATGCTGCTGCAGGTGCATGATGATCTGCTTTTCGAAGTGCCGGAAAATGAAATCGAGCTGATGCGCGGGCTGGTGCGCGAAAAGATGGAAAGCGTGCACAAACTGAGCGTCCCATTGCTGGTGGAACTGGGTGTGGGGCCGAACTGGCGCGACGTGAAGTAACCGCTTATCGCTGCGGTCTCTTGTGCTGGCTCCGGCGAATCACATCCTTCATATAGCGGGCATTGCGAATGCGATTGATGTGCCACGCACGCAGATACGGGCGCAGAAAAACTGAGTAGCCAAAGCGTGCCAGCGCAAAGAACATAAGTGGCAGCATGACTACCGCAAACAGGTAAGCCACAACGTAAACCGCACCGGTTGCTACTCCCACTCCAGCGCGCAAGGCTGAACGCAGCATGGGAACAAACGCAAATGCCGCGAGCAAAATCAGGGCAAAAATCGCCAGCCGCGGAGACAGCGGCTTCTTGCGCGGTGGCACCAGTTCAATGGGCAGAAGACACACCCAGTCCTATAGCGGATTCCAGGGCTGTGGCAATCTGCCCGGCAATACGCTCGACGATCTCTTCGGTCTCGGCTTCCACCATCACACGGGCCAGTGATTCCGTGCCGGAATAGCGCACATTCACGCGACCGTTTCCTTTCAATTCTCGTTCGGCGTTTTCAATTGCTGACATCACCTGCGGAAGCTGGTCCAAAGGGCGTTTTTCCTTGACGCGAACATTCTTGATGGTCTGGGGAAAAACTTTCATGCCTGAAACCAGCTCAGCCAGCGAGCGACCGCTTGCGGCAACAATTTCCAGCACTCGGATGGCGGTAAGCAGGCCATCACCCGTGGTGGCTTCACCGGAAAGAATAATGTGACCGGACTGTTCGCCGCCCAGCACAGCGCCGGTCTTCCGCATCTCTTCCAGCACGTATTTATCGCCGACGGGAGCGCGGAGCATCTTGATGCCGGATTCGCGTAGCGCCGCTTCCAGCCCCATGTTTGACATGGTTGTTGCGACCACCGTGTCATTCGTCAGCTCCCCGCGCTGTTTGAGATCGCG
>DATBVH010000401.1:0-9663 GCA_036515395.1 Candidatus Angelobacter sp. | reverse complement strand
AATCCTCAGGTCCCATCAAGCCTCAATTCCGGCATCAACCCGGCCAATCCCATTCCATTGACTTTCCACCCATCCATGCCCGTTCAGAACGTCAACTCGGTGTGGACTTTCAATGGAACCATTCCACCGAAGCTCGTCCTGGGCAAGTACAGCGAACCGATTCTCTTCCGTCATTTCAACAGGCTGCCCGCGGATGTCACGCAGAACAACGGCTTCGGCCGCAATACCATCAGCACCCATGAGCACAACGGACACCACGGCGCGGAGAATGACGGCTTTACCGGTGCGTTCTTCTTCCCCAACCAGTTCTATGACTATCACTGGCCAATCAAACTGGGCGGCTTCACTTCCTTCAATACCGGTGCCACGGATCCTATGGCCAGCACCCCTGACGGCAGCGGCGGCCTCATCAATATCCCAGGCGACTGGCATGAAACCATGAGCACCCACTGGTTCCACGACCACATGTTCAGCTTTACCTCGCAGAACGTCTACAAGGGCAATGCCGCCATGTTCAACATCTATAGCGGCCTTGACCGTGGCAACGAGTTGATCGTTGACGGCGTGAACCTGCGCCTGCCTTCAGGCACCACCAATGACTTCGGAAATCTGGATTACGACGTCAACCTGATGGTGGCCGACAAGGCCTTTGACGCCACCGGACAGTTGTACTTCGATATCTTTGACTTCGACGGGTTCCTGGGCGACGCGATGACCGTGAACCTGGCCTACAAGCCGTATTTCGAAGTGGAGCACCGCAAGTACCGCTTCCGCATCCTCAACGCCAGCGTCTCGCGGTTCTTCAAACTCTGCCTGGTCGATTCAACTGGCACCGCGCTGCCGATCACCCAGATCGCCAATGACGGCAATCTGCTGCCGAACCCGGTGGTGCTCACCCAATTGGATGAGCAGGGCATCGCCGAGCGGTACGACATCGTCATTGACTTTACCTCCAGTCGTATCAAAGTCGGCGACAAAGTCTGGCTGGTGAACCTGTGCGAGCACCAGGACGGCAAGAAGCCTTCGGCGGACCGGACCGTTGCCGACGCTCTCGCCGGCAAGTCCAACGATCCTTGTGTCGGCAAGATCCTGGAGTTTCGTGTTGTGCGGAATCCGAGGCTTCCCGACAAGAGCAACGTACCTAATGTTTTAATTCCCAACCCCGACCTGTCGAACATCCCGGTTGCGCGTACCCGCGTATTTGAGTTCAACGCCGGAGCTTCACAGAACCTGTCGAACCCTGATACGTGCTACCTCACCGGCGCCGGCGGCCAATCTGGGCCATGGGGAGTAAAGACAGACAACACCGGGGCCACGCTGGATGCGTGCTTCGGCCGCATCTCCGCTCTGCCGCAATATGGCACGCGCGAAGTGTGGGAACTGCGCAACGGTGGCGGCGGATGGGACCATCCCATTCACATCCACTTTGAAGAAGGCCAGGTCCTGGCCCGCAACGGCAGCGCTGCGAACGTGCCGGCGTGGGAAAAGGGCCGCAAAGACGTATATCGTCTGCGTCCGGCCGGCAGCGTAACCATTACCATGCAGTTCCGCGATTGGGGCGGCATGTTCATGGAGCACTGCCACAACACAGTCCATGAGGACAACGCCATGCTGGTGCGCTGGGAGACCAAAGGATTGGGAGCTCCGTTCCTTTCTCCGCTCCCGACGCCCATCTGCACGCCGCAGGGTGTCACATTCATACCGCCGGATGAAATCCTTCCGACGGCCTGAAGAGACGCTGGCTAAAGCGTCACTGGAAATCCGGCAGGCCCGACTGCGTTCCCACTCACATCCGCTGAAAACAGTGAGTGGCAGCGCGGAACGGCCCGCCGGGCTTTTTCAAAGTCCGAATGAACCGTGAAAGGAGCAGTTGCGATGCGACCCATCTTGCGATCAAAGAGTTGGGCAAGTCTTGCCGGCGTGGCCGCCATGATTCTTGCGTCCACAATTCTTGTTTCTGTTGGTTCAGCCCCGGCGGCCGCCTATGAAAACCACTGGGGAGCCAATTATTTTCCCAACGTCGAACTGACTGACCAGTTCGGACGTAAGCTGCATTTTTATGACGATCTGCTCAAGGGCAAGACCGTGGCCATTGAACAGTTTTATACCCACTGTATTGATATCTGTCCGCTGGAAACCGCGCGCCTGGCCCAGGTGCAGAAGATGCTCGGCGACCGCGTGGGCAAAGATATCTTTTTTTATTCCATCAGCATTGATCCTAAACGCGACACTCCGGCGGCCATGAAAGAATATGCCGACACATATCACGCAGGCCCGGGCTGGCTGTTTCTTACCGGCAAGAAGGAAGACATCACGCTGATCAACAAGAAGCTTGGGTTTCAAGACCCCATACCGGGTGATCGCGACGGCCACTCGCCTCATCTGCTGCTGGGCAATGAAGCTACCGGACAGTGGCTGCGCAACAATGCCCTGGATAACCCGCGGTTCCTGGCCATCATGATTGGCGACTGGATGAATAGCTGGACCAGCGCCAAAAAAATGACATCGGGCGAGAGCTATGCCAATGCGCCCCCTGTCAAATACGACGATCATGGCAAGTACATCTTCTTCACCCAATGTGCGGCCTGCCACACGATTGGGGGCGGCGAATCCATTGGGCCCGATTTGAAGGGCCTGACCAGGATCCGCGATCCCCAATGGCTCCGGAAAATCGTCCAGATGCCGGAGGAGCTGCTGGACGGCGGCGATCCTCTGGCCAACGCCCTCTTGAAAAAATACAAAGATGTGCGCATGCCAAACCTGCATTTCGATGCCGCAACTACGGACCTGCTGATCGGCTATATGGAAAAACAGTCTGCTGTTGCAGTGCCGGCAGCTGAGGTCCCCATGCCGGAGCAACCAAGATGAATTGTTGAAAAGGTGTCGGTGAAATGTTGGTTGAATCTCCACTCACCCGCCAGCCGGCACTGTTCATGTAAGTCCAACGTGCGGCGTGAGCGGCTCGTCGTTTGCCTGCTAACGGCTTAAGCTGTTTGCTAGACGTTCGGCTTCACGGCTTTGTCGGCATTGCGGCCCCCGAATGCGTTTCTCCGCTGCCCCCGGTATGCATTTTGACCTTAGGAAAGCCAGAAAAGGCGCGGTAGGCGGCCCGATTCGGGTCGAATCAGAGAAACATTCTCTGAGCTGCAGACTAGATGGCGGAGGGAGAGGGATTCGAACCCCCGATACCCTTTCAGGTATAACGGTTTTCAAGACCGTCTGTTTCAACCGCTCACACATCCCTCCGCGTGATTGGTATCAACAGTTTACCAGCAGTCGAAAATTGCCGCTGGAATAACTGTCATGCTGTTCCTCACGATTCATTCACGCAAAAAGAGAGCGGCTGCTCAAAGTTTTTAAAATTCAGCATCCAACTAGAAGGCCATGGCAACAGAAGTCGCACTTCCGGAACAGAAAACGCCGGCGAGGACATCTGCCCAAAGGTTTCGCTGGATTTTATTGGCTGTTTCGATTTGCGCCGTCATATTTCTTGGGCTAATGGCGGCAAAGTGGCCCTTTACCAGAGAAGCCATGACCAAACGGCTGGAGCGGGCATCGTCCGCAAAGGTTGAGATTCGGGGATTTCACAGCATCTATTTTCCTTTTCCAGGATGTGTGGCTGATGACGTTGTGATTCGGCAAAAAACTTTCGCGCCCGGAGAAAGCCCTGCCGATCCCATTATTACGATTCGTAAGCTGACCATCGAAAGCACGCTCTCTGGATTGCTGAGCAAGCCGGGACGGATCAGAAGAATCATCGCAGATGGTCTGCGCATTCACGTGCCCCATGGCGGCGCCAGTCTGCATAGTGAGGCGAGCTCAGGTAGTGATCAGACCATTATCGAAGAGCTTCGGGCTGATGACGCTGTGCTTGAAGTTGCGACCCGTAATACAGGTGGGAACAAACTCGTTTTTCAGATTCATCATGCGCAGTTCCACAACATCGGAAATGGGAACACAGTGCCTTTTCAAGTTTCACTGCATCTTCCCATTCCGCCGGGCGAGGTGGAATCCAACGGGACCATTGGCCCATGGAGAGACGAAAACGGCAGAGTGAGAAGCACGGCAATTTCAGGCAAATACGTCTTAAATCGGGCAAATCTGGGTGTTTTTGCAGCTCTGGGCGGGGTAGTCTCTTCGCGCGGTGAATTCTCCGGCAATCTGGAAAGGTTAAACGTGGCGGGCGTCGCGGACACGCCGGACTTTGAAGTGAAAGAGAGCGGCCACAAGTTTCATCTGAACACAAAATTTCGCGGGCTGCTGGACATGAAAAATGGCGACCTGGTTTTGCCATCGCTTGAGGCCCGGCTGGGCAATACCAATTTGATCGCCCATGCAAGCGTTTCCGGCAGACCAAGGACCGTAAGTCTTGACGTCACGCATGGTCAGGGCGAGACTCAGGATTTGATACTTCTTTTTTCCGATGCGAAAGCCTCACCTGTGCTGGGGCCTGTTGTGTTCAATACTCAAATTGTTCTGCCATCGGAACATAGGCCGTTCAAGGAACGAGTGCGCCTCACCGGCAATTTCAGTATCAATCGCGCACGCTTCACGTCAGCCAATACCCAAAAGGATGTTGACCAGCTTAGTGAACGTGCGGAAGGGAAGAAGGACAAAGACAAGGACCACGATCAGGATGATGATGAGAATGGCTTTGAACGCGTGCTGACGGACTTGAAGGGAGACGTAGTACTGAAAGACGGGGTGGCGACATTTTCGCCGGTCTCATTCGCCGTGCCGGGCGCTGACGCTGACATGAAAGGCACGTATAGCCTGCTGACCAAGCGTGTGAATATGCGAGGCAAAATGCGCATGCTTGCAACCGTTTCACAGGCTTCCACCGGAGCAAAATCAATCTTCCTGAAAGTGATTGATCCGTTTTACAAGAAAAAGAAAAAAGGCGCTGGGGCAGAAGTGCCGATCAAAATGACCGGCACTTATGGCCACACGCATTTCTCCGTAGGATTGAAGTAACTCTCTGCCTATCTCGGTTTCAAATCCTGCACCATATCAACGTTCACCACATCGATAAAGCGCGGCGTTCCCGGAGGCATCTTGCTGGGATCGGTGAAGTCGAGATCGAAAGAATAATTGCGGCCTGGCGGGTTATAGACCATGTTGCAACACTTAAACGCGCCTACGCCGTATTGAGCGAAATAAAGGCTTACCAACGAGCCTTCGTAGTTTGAGGTCTGGCCGCCCCACTCTTCCAGATAGCGCAAGAAGTTATGGACGCCGCCATCGGTGCCGAAATCGTTACCCGCCGTGATAGGACGGGGAAAAGGAACGCTCTTTCCCGAGGCGATTGCTACTCGATACGAGGTAGTGCAAGCCTGTCTTCCCGCTCCATTCCCCGCAGCACTAGCCAGGGACGCCGTGGCCGGGCAAGTTGCGGTGCCCGCCGCGGAGCGCGGGTTGAACATGCTCTGCTCATTGTTCCAATTTTTGGAAAGCAGAGTAACTGTATCCGCAATCACCGCTGACGATGCGTGGGGATCGCCAAAGCCTGCGGCATCGCTGGCATTGTAGTTGCCCAATATGTAAGCAGGCTCTTCACTGGCGACGGTAAACCCGCCAGTGCCGGCCGGGAAATTGATAGGCAGGTTACCCAGAGTTCCGTTCTCGATCACAATAGCGTGGCGAGCGCCGCTAACACGATTCATACGGCCCACACCGGAGCAATCCAGGGACAAGGTTGGATCTCCATTGGCAATTGCGAATGCATTACCGAGATTGCCTGCGCCATAGGTTTGGAGCTTACCGTCTCCATTCACGTCTTCGCCGGCATCCAGACTGCTATTCGACGCGCCCGTGCTGCTGCTGGGATTGACGAAGTCTTCATACCCATAGTCGCCGTGCTTAACTTTGATGGTGGCAGCGGGATCAGGATCAGCCAGCATGCCGCGATGGTCCGCGTAATACAGGATGTAGCCGTTCTGGCTGGCGGATTCCACGCTCTTACCATTCGTTCCAATCGTGCCGAGCAGCCATTTTTTAAGGTTAGCTACATCTATTTCAGTGGCGGTCATGATGCCGCCCACAGAACACGTAGTCCCCGTGAGTGGGTTTTCCCGGCGCTCTCCTTCACGCGTGTCATAGAAATTTAATGGCATCCACCAGTATTTGGAGGGCCCTGTCGCGATCGGAGTTCCGCGCGTAGTGGAATCTCTCTGCTGCTGTAGGATCATAATGGCATTGGCGTTAACGCTGTTCGCGCGCCCATGTTCTGAGTCGGGCGTCTGGAGGCCTCGTGAAAAGCCGAGGTCGAGCCATTCCTTGGTGACATTCTGGTAGGTGCCATCGGCTTTGCGAAATTCCACGCGAACCCAGCCGCCCAAAATAGACCAGTCGCCCGTGGTGCCGGTGGGGCGTTTCCAGAGAGGATCTACAGTCTCATTGGCCGAGCCAATGCAGCCTGCTGCAAAACATGTGTTGGGTGTATCCAGGGAAAGATCTCCCGCCTGTGCTCCGCCCGGCAGGTCGGCTTGCGTATCTGCGAACAGAACTCTGATCTGCGCCTGCGAATACAAGCGAGACGAGCTTAGATTGCCTGCTGGGTCCTCACCCGGCAGCGGCTCACGGATGATTTCAATAGGCGGTCCATCATCGACAAACGGCAGCGTCAGTTGCGCGGCATGGTGGACTAGATTGCCGAAGTAAGTGCTTTGCGAAAAGGTGTCCCAGCCGGGCGTGGGTGAACTGCCTTTACCGCCAATCACGCTGCCTTCAATCACTGCCAGTGGACGGCAGGAAGTTGTAGGAGTACCGCAACCGTTCGGTGCTTTCGGTACGTTTACTGTTCCGGTATAGTTGCCGCTCGTCGTAAGGCCGTTCACCAGCGTCTGGCGGATGATTTCCCCATGGGCTGTAAGCTTGTCGTGGAATGTAAGCGTAGAGCCGTTTCCTTCAGCCAGGTAGAGATCACCGTTGGTATGGACACGGCCGCCGAAGTCGAAATTCGGTCCGGCAAAATAACTCAGATCGCTATCTGAAAATACGCCAAACTGAAAAACAGGAATCTGCGCCACTTCAACGTCACGAGTCATATGTGACTGGGCGCCGCTGACACGGGTTGCTGTCACATCCAGGTTGATCGGGATAATCTGTGCGGAGAGACCGGCGAAGTCGCCTGCGCTGATGGTCTGTACATGGCTTGCCGGGCTGCCATCCGGGTTCGCCGCTACGTTAAATACGTAGTTGTACCCTACGCCGGGCAAGCCAGGCTTATCATTTCCCAGAGCGATGATGGTGGCCGCTGACGGCGACTTGGTTTTCTCATACAGCGCGCCCAGGTCCGCGGTCATTTTTTCCATGCCGGCTTCAGCGTCATAGTAAGCCAGGTTGCCTTCCTGGTCGGACCCGCCAATGCGCTTTTCAGTGCGCACTGTGTATGAGAGCGTTATTGCCATCGCCGAAAGCAAGACGAGAAACAGAAGCACTCCGATTAAAGCAAAGCCCTTTTGACGACTCTTTTTAGACATCACCATACTTGCTCCTGACTGTTGACGGAACTTACTTGTAGCGGTCGCGGAAACTCAGGTTCCGCGGACTTACGGCTGCCGCAAGGGTGAGATGGCTCAAAGATTTCCCCGGCCCCGCAGCGCGCAATGAACGCACGTTCATTACGACGTTTACCTTGCGTATGAGTCCGGGAGTGTTGTTCGCGCTCTTGGTATTTGTCACCAAAGTGCTTGAGGAACTGGAGGCTGTGTCGTCATAAACGTCATAGGAGACCTGCAGGTTTTCCACGCCATCCATGACTGGAACCGGCTGCTGGCCATTTACCTGACGCATCAGCTGCCAGTTGTCATCGCTAGTGTTAAAGCTCCCATCCGGTCCTGCGCTTTGTTGCAGGTAATAACTGATAACAAGAATTCTGGCCGCCGTTGTAGGTGGATATTTGTTCCCCGGACCGGGATCCTGTAGCGCGGCAATATTTCCATTAGCCGCGCTTGGCTGATTAATATTGAGTGGATCAGAGTTGGCAAACACCAGCGCGTTGCTGGCGGTGAGCACATTGGTCACCATGCCAATCGCGCTGCCATGCACGTTGCTCAGAATAATTAAGTCGCCAATATTCACTCCCGCAACATTCGCAAGATCAATCTGCGAGCCCGAGGCGTTGATGCTAGTAGCCGTGCCCAGATTCAGAGTGCGATCAAGGTAGACCATGGTGAGGGCGTCAGGCGCACCTCGTTGAACGTTCCCGTCGTTTGGATCGGGAAGCACGGGATACATGTGGTTTGCCGGAAAAGTGTGATTCTTCAGAAAGCACACGCCGCTTGAACAGGCAAAGAGTGAAGCTGTGGCATTTGCCCCGGTGGGTAGCTGAACGCCGCCAACAGGCATTCCAGTTCCGGACAAGCTCAGGTCCTTGAGGATGCTGTTGATCGCCGCGCGGCCATCCTGTTGCATTTCCGAGCGCACCGTCACCAGGTCCGTAATCTGGAGTGCCTTGGTAACCAGCATGGCGCCGGCGGCAAGCACGATGCTGCCAATCAGCATCGCTACCAGCGCTTCCATCAACGACAAACCTTGTTGGCCTTTTCTTGTTTTTTCCATACGCCTGCTTCCTAACGGTACTTGGAGATATATGCGCTGACCTGATACTGCCGGCCGCCAAACTGGGCTACGGTGTATCGAACGGTTACGGTAACCAGCCGCAAATTGTTATTGATTGTGGTTGTTCCTGTAAGAAACACGGGCGATATCGTGATCTTGCGCTGAAAGTTGGTCAAGGTCTGGCGGACATCGTCCCCTGTTCCAAGAATGCCGTCCGGCCCGGGGAGCACGATTGCATCCAGTTGAGAGTTGGCGCTGTTGCTGTCATCGTCAGTGTTCGCAATTCCATCAGCTCCGGGTGGATCGTAAATCAGCGAAAAATCGTCAAGAAATATTCCGCCATTGGCTTTGTTATTGATCTGGTCAAAGGTGATTTGCGATGAATCGCGCGCGCTGAAAACGCTTTCCAGCCCCTCTTTGGCTTTCGCTCGCGCAATCAGATCTTCCTGCGACATCTGAAGATTGCTGAGCGAATACGCGAAAAGAGAAAGCACGCTCAACAGGCCGACGGCCAGCACAATGGCGGCAACCATGGCTTCCATCAAAGTAAAGCCGCGCTGTTTACGGGGCTTGCGTTCTACTCCCATACAACACCTCCGCCGGACTTTCTTCCCAGCCTCCAGCCGCGAATACGGCCGGTTGTACCCAGCAACGTAATGGCGCGCGCGCCGTTCAACTCATTTGGGCGGGCCAAATAGATCACGCCATCATTGGCTCGTCCGGCCGCGTCTAAAGCAGAGCCATCAGGCTGAAAGAAAATTGCTGTCCCACTGCCGCCTGCTACTCGATCAAAATCGATGGCGATCTTTCCATTGCCGATGTTGTCCGGCGTGGGTGATGGCGGTGAAGGCATTCCGTTAACGATGGTGTATTGGACATCCGCCGGGAGAGTAATCGTTTCGGTCTGCACCGGGTTGCCGTCAGCAAAAGCCTGCGTTACAGAGATTGTGCCGGGAGCAGCGAAATCAACGCGGCAAACAGTCCGTTTGTCGATAGCTACCTGGCGGGCGAAACGCATTTGATTCAACGTGTTCTGATAAGCCGTTTCCACGTGTGAACCGCGTAATGCGCCGGAGATGTTCATGATCGCCACACCGCCGC
>DATBVH010000400.1:0-2023 GCA_036515395.1 Candidatus Angelobacter sp. | reverse complement strand
TTGGCCACCATTAAGCGCCTAGTAGCAGACCGCTGAATGCGACCTCACTCCCACCTCATCGTTCTAGACCTCCTTTGTGAATAGAACGCCGCTGGATACTGATTTGTGCCTGACCAAAGGCCGGGCTTTCTCCGGTACGTGAGTAACTTTGAAAGGCTGGTTACCACAACTATTATGGGACATGCTGGATTAGGACAGGGTCCCATCGCCTCCGGCGGGTCTTTGACTAGACGTATATGAAAAAAATCAAGATATGCATAGCGCTGGCAGCCTTTTACTTCCTGTTCAGCGCGGGTTGGCAGATCGGCGCCTGCGAGCTGGCCAACATCGAACTGAGAGACGATCTGCAGGACATCGCATCACAGCTGGGCGTGCGCATTGGGGCCACTGATGTAGGCAGTGACGACGATCTCCGGCAGATGGTTGTGCGAAAAGCGGAAAAGTACAATGTTGCCCTTTCACCCGAACAGGTCATCGTGATGCGCGATGGATACGGAAAAAACGCCAACATCTATCTGGAAGCAGATTACAGCGTGCCGATCTACATGCCGCGTTACACATTCCTCATGTATTTCAGTCCTTCGAGCTCTCACAAACGGCCAACTTCTTCAGTGGCCAGCCAGTAGTCCCCTGGCGCTGGGCTCAGCTCTCTAGCTTGAATATTCGTTCCATTGATAACCACTTCTCGCCCGGCTTGGATCCCGGCAGGGCTTGCTGGAATTTCCACATCAGCTGCTCCCACTCCTGAACTTTTGGATTTATTTGATCGGCTTTTGCTTTTTTCTCAAAAGAAAAGCTCTCGTTTGCGTCCATGATCATGAACATGCGGGTGCCAAGCAGATAGATCTCCATGTCCACGATGCCGGAATTCTTAATGCTCTCCGTGATCTCCGGCCAGATTTTTTCGTGATATTTGCGGTATTCGGCAATCAGAGCGGGATCGTCCTTCAGGTCGAGGGTCAAACAAAATCGGCGAGTCATGATTCCTGTATGACTCCAGCTAGCGTAGTGATCTCTTTTGTACCCGCCTTGCCTGGCCTATAACCATCTACAGCGAAATAAAAAATGTAAATGTAGCAGACTAGTGGGACGATAAACGCGGTCCGGATGCTTGTGGCATCTGAGATTCGCCCCATGATCGCCGGGAGAACCGCACCTCCAAGAATGGCCATGACCTGGAGAGAAGAGCCGCGCTTGGTCAGCGGACCGAGATTCTTGATGCTAAGCGCAAAAATGGTGGGGAACATGATGGAGTGAAAAAATCCGATCAGGACGATAGCCCACACTGATGCAGATCCACCTGCCAAGAGAGCCACAATTATTGAAATCAACGATCCAGCCCCGAATATCGAGAGCAGACGCGGAGCAGCGACGGTTTTCATCAATGCAGAGCCGCCGAAACGCCCTAACATGAATCCGATCCAGTGTCCCAGCAGGTAATACCACGCGCTGCGCGCGGTTAGTCCCGGAAGACTGTGTTGCGCAAAGCGAATCACGAAACTTCCCACTCCAACTTGTGCCCCAACATAGAGGAATTGGGCGAGCACACCCTTCATGAGATGTCCTTGCTGTAGCACCTTCCTCCAGGACGCTTTCTCTTCCATCCCGGCCTGCGTGCTCTTTTCGCTAACTTCCGGAAGATGCATGGTGATGATCAGCACCGCAACAATGACGAATATGCACGCGATCAGTACGTACGGGACTCGCACGCTGCCCGCCTGCGCAGTGCGGTAAGCCTGCTCCTGCGTCGCCGACAAAACGGCCCGCTGCTGCGTCGTGTATTCCTGACCGCTTAAAATGAATAATCCCAGCAACATCGCGCAAACGGCGCCCACGGCGTTAAAGGATTGAGCCAGGTTCAACCGCCGTTCCGAGCTATCGGCGGGGCCGAGAATCGTGACATATGGATTTGCCGCCACTTCAAGAAAACTTTGGCCGCAAGCCATCACAAACAACGCCATAAGGAAGAACGCATAGGTGCCGGCCGCCGATGCAGGCACAAACAACAATGCACCGCTTGCGC
>DATBVH010000399.1:0-4095 GCA_036515395.1 Candidatus Angelobacter sp. | reverse complement strand
AACGCCGGATACCGTCCATGCATCTTTGCTCGTCTTCCCAGAGCTCGCAAGGGTAGCTGAAGGGCTGATGACATGGGTAAGAGCCAATCTCACTTAAGGCTTAAAAGATCCAAACGCTGCAAAGGGCCGAGCACTCCGGCCTCCCTTCCTGCGCTTTTGCAAATTAGCAGCATAAGGAGCACCATCGGCGATAAAGGAATGTATAGCAAACATTAGGGCGGAGCACACGGCAATTAGTCGAAAAAGGAAAGGAACATGCGAAACATGGAAGCAGCTAAAGTGATAGGCTCTATTCACGGCCTTCTGAGTCATGCATCTGATCGGTTTTTTAACGAGCCTCGTGGCCGTTGGATTTTTCGCGGCCATTCCAAGGCGAGCTTCACGCTTATTCCGTCAGTCGGGCGCTGGGCCAAGCCCGCATCCAGTCGCGCCAAGTATGAAAAAAGTCTCTTTGACATTTTCTGTCGAGAAGCGCGAGGCCACTTTAATCTCAGTTCGCTACCTGCCGATCCATGGGAGTGGCTTTCCTTTGCTCAGCATCATGGTCTTCCTACTCGCCTTCTCGATTGGACACTTAACCCTCTCGTTGCGCTGTATTTCGCAGTAGTAGAAAATCGTGAATCTGACGGACAATTGTTTGCCCTCCATGCCGTGCTGAAGGCATCCGAGAACACCCGCAGCGGCTCACCATTCAGCATTGACAAACCCGCGAAGTTCTATCCGAATGTTGTAACTCCAAGGATTCATGCGCAGGAAGGAGTCTTCGTAGTCTGCGCGGAGGTTGAAAGTCCCCTAGATAAATCACTACCTACAGCTTGGCAAATCGAGCAATTCATAATTCCATCCGCAAAGAAGGAAGACTTGCGATATGAGTTATTTCGCTTAGGCATTCACGCCTCATCTTTATTCCCCGACATAGGGGGCCTTGCGGCTCGAATCAGTTGGCAGCACACGGTGTCGCCAAAGTCCGGACCTAAAGACGTAGAGGCGTCCCCCAATGAAGAACTGGGCCAGCGCTGAATTAAGAGTGTCTTACCTTTGATTCGGCTATTCCTTTCACCTTCAGAGTGGGTGTTTCCTCTTTTGCGTACGGCAAAACTCGTGGGAACTCACAATTCCTGATTCGTGCCCGGCGGTGGCCTGTCCCTTTTCCGCTTTAACCCACAATGATGTAGGTTCCCTCCCCATGGCCCCTTGCACTAGCAATATCCCGCTCTTAACCTCGCTCTAACTAAAAGGGCGGTTCCTATGATTCGTGCCTTGCTGCTCTGTGTTGCGTTGTTCCAGGCCAGTTCGCCATCGGCGCAAAAACCAATCATCGAAAATGACCGCGTGATTGTGTGGGATTACACCTGGACGGCGACGTAGCCACTCCGATGCACTTTCACGATGAAGACGTGGTGGTTGGTGTTCCTGGGCGATAGCGATCTGAAATCGACCACGCCGGACGGCAAGGATACGGTGAATGATATAAGCCCGGGACGACCCGCTTCAACCCTTGGCTGACGCACGCACACGAAACGCTGTTCCGGGGAAAACAGGGTGCAATCATCGAGCTGAAGTAATCGGGAAGCCTGCCATCCCACAAATGTTATCTTTAACCCTGCATTAAATTTGCCCAGGAACCCGCTTCACCCATGTCGATTGACATTCTTAAAGGCCTCTTTGAGCAGCATTTCCACTCGCCGCCGGAGCGCGTGCAGCCGCTGCAAGGCCAGCTTGGAGGCTCAGGACGCGTCATCGTCCGCCTGTCAACAGCCGCTCAGACCGCCATCGGTATTTTGTATGACGTGCGTGAAGAAAACGCCGCATTCATTGAGTTCTCGCGCCATTTCCGCCGCCATGGCCTGCCTGTCCCGGAGATCTATGCCGACGATCTGCGCCACGGCGCGTACCTTGAGCAGGACCTGGGCGATACCACGCTGTTTGAGTTTCTGGTGGCAAATCGCGCGGGAGAAAACATTGCTCCCGCCGTGGTGGACGCCTATATAAAGGTGGTGCGGACGCTCCCGCGCTTCCAGGTGGAAGCCGGACGCGACCTGAATTACAAAGTCTGCTATCCGCGTGCCAGCTTTGATCGCCTGTCGATTTCCTGGGACCTGAATTATTTCAAGTATTACTTTCTCCGGCTGGCCGGGATCGCTTTCAATGAGCAGGCGCTGGAAAATGATTTCAGCCGCTTAACCAAGTTTCTGCTGACCGCTCCGCGCGATTATTTTCTCTATCGCGATTACCAGTCACGCAACGTGATGCTGCTCAATGGCGAGCCGTTCTTCCTTGACTATCAGGGCGGACGCAAAGGCGCGCTGCACTATGACATTGCTTCCCTGCTCTATGACGCCAAGGCAGACCTGCCTCCGGCGCTGCGGCAGACACTGCTCGACCATTACACGGAAGCGCTGCGCGGCATGATCGGCATGGAGCGCGACGCTTTCATGCATCATTATTATGCGTTCGTTTATGTCCGCATCATGCAGGCGCTGGGCGCATACGGTTTTCGCGGATTCTATGAACGCAAGCCGCATTTCCTGCAGAGCGTTCCCTATGCCATCAAGAATCTGCGTTGGCTTTTGCAAAATGCCACCTTGCCCATCGCATTGCCGGCGCTTACCAGCGCGTTCCAGGGTATTGTGGATTCTCAGAAATTGCTGGCGCTGGTGACGGAAGGTGATCGCCGCGGCCGGCCTGTCGCCGATAAACCGCCGCAGCCTGCACCTGCGACAGATAAACTTGTCGCGCGAATCTTTAGTTTCTCTTTCCATCGCGGCGGCCCTCCCAAGGACGAGACCGGCCACGGCGGAGGATTCGTCTTCGATGCGCGCAGTCTGCCCAATCCCGGACGCGAAGAGCGCTTCAAGATGCTTACCGGCAAAGACGCTCCGGTGATCGACTATTTGCGCCAGCAAAAGAGCGTGGATGAATACCTGAAAAATGCCGAGGCGCTGGTGGACGCCAGCATCAGCAATTACCAGGGCCGCGGCTTTAAGAGCCTGACGGCTTCTTTCGGCTGTACTGGCGGACAGCATCGCTCGGTCTATCTGGCAGAGCAGATGGCTAAACATCTGCGCGCCAAAGACGGCGTTGAAGTAGTGCTGCGGCACATTGAGTTGGAAAAGATGGAGCTAGAGAAGCTGGAATCGCAGAAAATGGAGTCGGAAAAAGCGGGGTCGCAGAAATTGGAGCGGGAGAAGACGGGCCGATGAAAGCCATGGCGCTGAAAGCAATGGTGCTGGCCGCCGGCCTGGGCACGCGACTGCGCCCGCTAACCAATGATCAACCTAAAGCTTTGGTTGAAGTCGGCGGGCGAACGCTGCTGGAAATTACGCTCACACGCCTGCGCGATTTCGGCATTCGCGATGTAATCATCAACGTCCATCACTATGCTGACATGGTGATCGACCATATAAAAGCGGTCGGCAATTTTGGAATGAACATTGAGTTTTCGCGCGAAGACGTTTTGCTTGATACCGGAGGCGGCCTGAAAAAAGCCGCATGGTTTCTGGGCGGCAACTCCAGCGCAAACGCAGACGAGCCTTTCATTCTCCACAACGTCGATGTCATCAGCTCCATCGATCTTCAACGGATGGTTGAAGTTCACAAACAAAGCGGAGCGCTGGCTACACTAGCAGTGCAAGAGCGCAAAACATCGCGCTACTTATTGTTCAATGAAGAATTTCAACTTTGCGGCCGCCGATTGGTAAAAGAAGAAAAGACCGAAATCGCTCGCCCATCGCAGCGCATGACCGAACTTGCATTCGCCGGCATTCACGTTATCTCGCCGCGAATCTTTCCGCTGCTCACGGAAGAAGGCGTCTTCTCCATTGTTCCGGCGTATCTTCGGCTCGCCGCACAGGGTGAAAAGATTCAGGCCTTCCGTGCCGACGAATACTATTGGCGCGATCTGGGCAAGCCGGAAAATATCAAGCAGGCCGAGCAGGACATGAAAGCAAATCTTGTTCGCTGAAGAGTTAAGTTCAGCGCAGCGTCGCAGCCCACGCAACATCAGAGGGCTCAGCCAGCGGATAGCCAAGATCTTTCCATCCGGTAAAGCCGCCCTGCAATGGTCGCACGCGTGTAATGCCAAGTTTCTGAAGT
>DATBVH010000398.1:0-2937 GCA_036515395.1 Candidatus Angelobacter sp. | reverse complement strand
TAGCTATAGTCGTGTTAGGCAAAGGCAGGTGGAGGCTTATTCGGCCAGTGATATCGAGTGTAGTAAACGCGGTGAACGCCGCTCAGCCAGGAACTTACACGGAAGTAGAGATACTCGGCTGAAGATTTAGCTCGGGAATTTGGAGAGACCTATTCTTCTTCCGTTTGCGTCAGTCCTGCCAGGTTTTCTAACTGCCGTCGCCAATCCAGTTCTTCAACAAACGCCGCTGATTGTCGCCAGCCGGCTTTTACTTTCACAAATAGCTCCAGATAGACCTTTTTGCCGAAGCGCTTTTCCAGTTCCATGCGCGCGGAGGTGCCCATCTGCTTGAGCTTCTGGCCGCCTTTGCCGATTAGGATGGCCTTCTGGCTATCGCGTTCGCAAAAGATCGCGGCGGCAATGCGCAGCAGCCTGGGCTTATCTTCAAAGCGCTCAACGATAACGGCCGTGGCGTAAGGAACTTCTTTGCCCGTTTGAAGCAGAACTTTTTCGCGGATGATTTCTGACGCCAGAAAGCGCTCCGGCTGGTCAGTAAGCTGGTCTTCAGGAAAATACGGCGGGCTCTGCGGCAGCCCGCGGATGACTTTATCGAGCAGCACTTCAAGCCCTTCGCCTTTCAAGGCAGAGATGGGAATAACTTCCTGGAATGTATGCAGCTTGCTATAGCGTTCGATGACGGGCAGCAGGCGCTCTTTGTGCAGCCGATCAACTTTATTCAGCAGCAGAAAGACCGGCGCGCCGGAATGTTTTACGAGTTCAAGGACTTGTTCATCGGCGGGACCGAAGCGGTCAGCGGCGTCGACGAGCAGCAGAACGAGGTCGCGGCTTTCCAGAGCGGCGTGAATTTCCTGCATCATCTTGCGATTGAGACGGCTATCCGGCTTGTGAACGCCGGGAGTATCAATGAAAACGATTTGGCCTCCGGGGCGCTTGCCTTTTGGCTTGACATTCAGAATGCCCTGGATGTTCATGCGCGTGGTCTGCGGCTTTTCCGTGACAATGGCGATTTTCTCGCCCACGAGCGCGTTGAGCAGCGTGCTTTTACCGGCGTTGGGACGCCCGATAATCGATACAAAACCTGAATGCTTCTGCGCCATTATGCTCTGCCTGTCATGCTTCTGCCTGCCGGGGAGGAGAATCAGCATTTTCCGGCTGCGACCGGCAAACCCTGACCTTTTCTATTTTGCGATTTGTGGATTCAAGAATTTCAAAACGGAGGCCTTCGTCTTCAACAACCTCGCCGGGTTGCGGAATGCGCCCAGCAATCGCGCTGACCAGGCCGCCGACGGTGGTAGTGTCACGCTGGTCAAGGCGCATATCAAAAAGATCCTGCAGACGGCCGACGTCAACCGTGCCTTGCATGACATAGGCCTGATCGCCTTCGCGAACGATGTCATGCGAAAGCTCATGCTCGTCGCGAATCTCGCCGACGATTTCTTCCACCAGATCTTCCAAGGTGACCAAGCCGGCCACGGAGCCATATTCGTCAATGACAATGGCCATGTGGATGTTGTCTTTCTGCATCTCGCGCAGAAGCTGTGAGGTCATTTTGGTTTCCGGCACGAACAGCACGGGCCGCACAAGCTTGGCGACGGTGGTGGTGCGGGCATCGGCTTCAGGAAGCTGAATGAGATCGTGCGCCAGCACCATACCTTCCATTTGATCGATGCTGGTGGAGTAGACGGGTACGCGGGAATGCGGCTTGTCACGCAGCATGGAGGTGAATTGCTCAATGGTGGTGGTGGACGGCACGGCGAAGATGTTAGGACGCGGCGTCATCACGTCGCGGACTGTCTTGTCGCCAAACTCCACCACGGACTGAATGAGCTGGCGGTCACTTTCTTCCAGGATGCCTTCTTCTTCCGCGGCCTCAATCAGCGCGTCCACGGCTTCTGAAGGATGCTCCGGCTCTTCCGGCTCATGCGGCTCCGCCAGCGCGGCAACAGAGAGCCCGAAGCCAAGAGCAACGGTGATGGGCAGCATGAGATAGATCAGTACTTGCAAAAGCGGTATGAACTTAACCAGCCACACGCCGCGCGTCCGCGTGAACAGCATGTAAGGCAAGAGCCGGTTGCAAACAATAATGACCAGAACGATGCCGATAATGGCTTGAACGATTTCCGGCCAGGTCCAATGCGGGTCTCGAAAGACAAGATGGCCGATGATGAAAGCGACTGAGGCAGTGCTGAGCTGCGTAAGGACGGAAAAGGTCAGAGCCGCGCGCTGGCTGGAGCGAAGCAGACGGGGCTCGACAAGCTTTTCAAAGGCTTCAATGTTTTCCTGAAATTCACGGCTCAGGAATTTGCCGCTCTCCGTGTAAAGACGCTCAACGTAAGAGACGAGTATCAGCAATGCGCAGAGCAGAAGCACGACCGCGTATAGAGCGAGCAGGGTCATTGCTTGCTCCTGCGAGCGGAAGAGGTTGCGCGTTTGGTGGCTGCCGGCTTTTGATAGCTTTTGGGCGGCATTGCGGTGGCGGTTGCTAGGCCGGATTTAGATGATTCGCCGCTGAAATGCGCGCGGTCGATAAGCGATGCAGGCAATTTGAGTTGAGAGCGCAGACGAGATTCCGCTCGCGCCATGTGTCCGTTGTCCGATTCATGGTCATAGCCGGCGAGATGCAGCATGCCGTGCAACACCAGAATTTTTAGCTCAGTGGCCAAGTTGTGGCCATAGCGCTGAGCGTTATTGAGGGCGATCTGGGCAGAGATGGCGATGTCACCGCCGGATGGTCGAGGGAAAGAGAGCACGTCAGTCGGCTTGTTCTTGCGGCGAAAGCGACGGTTCAGGTCGCGCAGACGCTTGTTGCTGGAGATCAGGATATCCACCTCGCCCCTTGCCCGGGCCAGCGTTTGTGCGCGCCGGGCAAAGCGCTGAAGCTGCGCAACGCTTACGCTGCATTTGGAAACGCCGGTGATCGCTGGATCGAAAATTACC
>DATBVH010000397.1:0-12110 GCA_036515395.1 Candidatus Angelobacter sp. | reverse complement strand
GTTCAATGCGATCGTGGCTGCTCTGCTGGCGACAATTTCCATGCTTACCTTCGGCCACGTCGCCATGTGGAGCCTCATTCTGGTGGGCTTGTTCAACTCGATTATGTTCCCTAGCATTTTTACGCTGGCCATTGCCGGACTTGGGCCACTCACAGGAAAAGCATCGGGATTGCTGGTGGCGGCGATTGTGGGCGGGGCTGTGGTCCCGGAACTGCAGGGTTTTATAGCTGACCACATCGGTATCCATCACTCGTTTGTACTGCCGGTACTTTGTTACGTTTACATTATTTTCTATGCGCTCAAGGGAGCCTCTGCTCCCCGCCAGCAGCCGGCATAATTTCGGATTATGATGAGTGAAGCACGTACCGGCAGGCAGATTGCCTGCAAGGAGTGTCGATGTATTTTGAGCAGTTTTATCTGGGATGCCTGGCCCATGCTTCTTACATGCTGGGATCTGAAGGCGAAGCTGCAGTTGTCGATCCGCAACGCGATGTGGAAATTTACCTGAAAGCCGCGGAGCAGCAGGACCTGCAAATCCGTCATATTTTTGAAACCCATCTCCATGCCGACTTTGTCTCCGGCCATCTGGAACTGGCGAAACGCACAGGCGCAAAAATCTATATCGGCGCACAGGCTGGCGCAACCTTCCCGCATGCGGCGCTGCATGACGGATCAGAAGTGCGATTCGGCAAGCTGCGTATTACAGCCCTTGAAACGCCGGGGCATACTCCTGAAGGCGTCTGTCTGGTAGTTACCGATGAGGAACGGTCTCCGCAGCCGTGGGCCGTCCTAACCGGTGACACCTTATTCATCGGCGATGTTGGACGGCCCGATCTTTCCAAAACGCATACACCACAGCAATTGGCCGGGAATTTGTACGACAGTCTGCATGGCAAATTGATGACGCTTGGCAATCAGGTACTTGTTTATCCGGCACACGGTGCCGGTTCATTGTGCGGACGCAACATGCGTGCAGAGCGGTCTTCCACCATTGGGATGGAGAGGCTTACTAATTACGCGCTTCAGATCAAATCACGCGAGGAATTTATCCGGCAGCTGACCGAGCATCTACCTTCGCGTCCGGAATATTTTCTACAGGACGCAGAGATCAACCGCGCCGGCGCTGCTGCGCTTTCAGAATTACATGACCTTCCACCGATTACCGCAGCAGAGCTTAACGAGTTGATGCAACAAGGCATTTTCGTGCTCGATGTCCGCCCCAACGCGGATTTTGCCGTCACACACGTGCCCGGTTCGATCAACATTGCGCTCTCCGGGCAGTTTGCTTCATGGGCTGGAGCCATCATGGGCCTAAGCGCCCGTCCAGTGCTGGTTGCGGACACGCCAGAGCAATATTCGGAAGCACGGCTGCGCCTTGCGCGCGTAGGGATTGAAGATCCACGAGGGTTTCTTCAAGGCGGTATCGCTACGTGGGAGCAAGCCGGGTTTCCGACGGCCACAGTACCGCAGATCACTGTGCAAGAGTTATCGCGCAAGCGCACTCAGAATTTGCAGGTGCTTGACGTGCGTCGCGAACCGGAGTGGCAGGCCGGACACATCGAAGGTGCCGAATGGTTTCCGCTGGATAGTTTCAAGATCTCCGCGCCAGAGCTTGATTCGTCAGCGCCGGTGGCTGTTCATTGTCAGGCTGGATATCGCAGTATGATCGCCTGCAGCCTGCTTCAGCGGGCGGGACTGAAAGACATCATGAACGTCATTGGCGGCTTCGATGCGTGGCGCCAGGCTGCATTGCCTGTAGAAGTCCCACAAGAGGAAGCGCAAGCAAAGTAATCGAACCTTCACACCTATAGTTGCAACGCTAAGATCATTGTGGGATTCGCTGCAGCAAATCGGCGTCCGTTAAGTTTGCATGAGCTTGGCCCTTTGCGTTCAAGGAGAATCGGCTCCGGCGTGCCGCGGTAGACCTTAGAGGAAACATCAAATACGCCCGTCACGGTGACGATTTGTTCAACAAAATTCGACTTCGCTCTCAATATCTTCTGAAGTGGGCAAGTGCGTCAGAAATTTGACGGAGGAAGCAATTGAGCCTAGACTCAGCCTACCACCCCCGGTTCCAGGGCTCCTTGTAACATCTTCTTCTTCCAAAATCTTCCGTGTGCGTCAGCACCGAGAAACGTGAGAAAGCAATGCCAGGATATCTCTTGAATTTGACCGTCAAAAGACCCGCGTCGGCGCTAACAGCCACAGGTCTTTTTAACGACAACAGCGTTGATCCCACATCCAAAGTCTGGTACCAGGTTCCCGCAAGCTGGCCGGGCGTGACCTATGCCCCAACGTCCCCAGTCACACAAGCTGCGCCGGTGACCAGTTGGCCGCAGGCTGCTGGGTGGCCCGTACGCGATGAGCAAAACTTTAGTTGCAACCTGAACGTCGACATTTACATGCGCGTGGTGCCCGATGGTAGCTGGCCGCCGTCTGTTAACAATAACAATCTGCTGATCGCTTTTAGTGCGCTCTTTGGCCGACCGGCCGTATCTGGCCACGGCGGGGCCACTATGGCAACACCTTTTGTTTTGACGACCAACTTTGGACCGGGGAACAATTCGCCGCGCACTTTCTTCGACTGGGGTGCGCTACCGCCTACATCCAGTGACGGTTCGTCTATCTACTACCTGGGGCAGCCGGCACAGAACACTATCGGCCAAAAAGGGCGTGGCGGTTCGGGCCCTTCCATCACCTGTTCTTACTCATTCATTGTCAGCGCGTATTTCGTCTACCCAGGTGTAGAGGGCTGGACCTTTGGCCACGACCCTAAGATTATCGTTGGCGGCGGCACAAAACCATAAGGTCTGTTGGATTTGGGCCTAGCTTCCGGCTGCAATTCGTGCGCCGAGCTATTACCTTATCCTCAGCACGTATTTGGCTTACGAGAACGTGGAAGGCTGGATCTTTGGAAAGAGGAAAATTATTATAGGCGGTGGTACCCCGACCCAAGCGCAACTCATTTTATAGGCAGATCTGCCAATAAAACCTGGTAGCGAGGGTCCGCACGGAGTGCGACCAGTTCCGGCTCATTCTTGATCTCTTTGAGAGTTGTGCCGGCCTTGAGCGCTGCTGAGAGCATGCGGAGAGCGATGTCACGCTCTCCGCAGAGCTCATGCACTACCGCAGAATCCAGTAGAACTGCCGCAGTCTTCTTTGGGGCAGAGTCAACATTCTTGATCTCGGCCAAAGCGGCTGCTTTATCGCCGCTCTTGGCCAGATACAGGGCAAGCGTTGATCGCGTTTCCAAATCATCAGGTTTTGCGGCAATCTCCTCATGCACAAGGCGAATGGCATTCTGATACGCTGAGCCGGCCTTGCTTCGTTGGCCAGGTGCCCAGCGGTAAGCATCGGCGAGATTGCCCCAAACTAGATAATTGTTGGCATCCAGGTTCACAGCTTTTTCAAACACCGGGATCGCGTCTGAATAACGGCCCTGGGCGAAGCGCAGGGTACCCAGATTGCTGTAGTTGATTGCGGCAGGCTTAATCTCCAGGGACCGCTGTAGCGCCGCAGCGGCATCGTCGTCTCGGTCCATCATCATGTAGGCCCCAGCAAGATTATTCAGAGCGAAGTAATTGTCAGGCGCGAGTTTTCTCACTTGCTCCCAGGAGGCGGCGGCTTCCGGATAGCGTTCACGCTTGTAATACAAAAGGCCCAGATTCATCTGGGATCGCCAATCGGCAGGATCCAAAGCCGATGCGCGACTCAGTTCGTCTTCAGCCTGCTTATTTTTCCCTGTAATGCTGGAAAAGAGAAGGCCCAGCCAACGATGCGGCCTAGGACTTTTAGGATCCAACTCCGCGGCTTTACGAAATTGTTTTTCCGCATCACTATTTTTTCCGGCAAGCATCGCGGCCAGACCGGCGGCCATATGGGAATCGGCAAGGTCACCGTTCAGTTGCAAGGCGCGTGCTGCCGATTGCGCCGCCTGTTTCGTCCATTCGGGATCAGCGTGCAAACGGTTCTTTTCATAATAGGCAACAGTCAGGCTGGCATATGCGGGCGCGTAGTCCTTGTCCAGTTCAAGGGCTCGATTTAGTAGCGTAATTGACCGGTCCACGTTGTCGGCGAGGTCCCAGCGGTCCAGGTAAGTCTGGGCCTGGGTACGCAGAGCAAAAGGATTGTCCGGCACGGTTACGTTCGCTGCATTGTTTGCCGGTTGGGGTTTCTCCCACAGAGAGCTGATGCGATAGCGCACTCCTGGAACTGCAAGGGCCGCTGCGAGCAATACAAGAAGAGCCAAGCCACTTTCACGCTTCCACTTGCGGCTGGACCTTGGCACTAATCTCTGCGCCATGCCGACGGACGAAACGCTTTGCGCAGAGGCTGAACTCAACCCTTGGGTACGCGGGCCGGCTATGCTGGTTGCGTTTGAACCGATCGCAAATGCCATGCCAGATGCCTCGCCTCTGCGCAGATCGCGCGCTATGTCTGCCGTGTTCTGGTAGCGATCCTCAGGCTGTTTTTGCAGACAATGGCCGACAATTGACGCTAGTGCAGGCGGCAGATCGGGACGGAGGTAACAGATATCCTTGGGCGCCCCGAAATGCAGGCTGTGTAACATCGCGAGAAGATTCTCCCCGGTAAAAGGCAACTCCCGGGTAAGCATTTCAAATAGCACTACTCCAAAGGAAAAAATGTCAGAGCGGAAGTCAGTGGGCTCGCCGCGGGCTTGTTCGGGTGACATGTATGACAGCGTTCCCACGGTGGTGCCTGCAATGCTGAGAAGAGATGCAGTTTCCGCGGAACCGGGTCCGCTCGCTTTACCAGCTGTGGCTCCCTTGGCCACGGTGTCCAGTTTGGCCAAGCCAAAATCGAGCACTTTGACCAGCCCGTCTTCCGTGACCATGACGTTACCGGGTTTCAGGTCGCGGTGAACGATTCCAGCGCCGTGCGCTTTGGCCAGGGCATCGGCAATTTGAGTGGCATAGGCAATGGCTTCGGCATCGGCCAGGGGACGTTCTTGCAGCAGTTCAGCCACACTGCTGCCCCTTACGTATTCCATGGCAATAAAGGCCACGCCATTATGCGAATCGCTTTCATAAATCGTGATGATGTTCGGATGGTTAAGAGCAGAAGCGGCGCGGGCCTCCCGCAGAAAACGTTGCCGCGCAGCGTCGTCCAGACTTCGGTCACCGGGCAGGACTTTGATGGCGACATCCCGGTTGAGACGGGCATCATGGGCGAGATACACCTCTCCCATTCCGCCGGCGCCAAGGATGCTGACAATTTCATAAGGACCGAGCTTAGATCCGGGCGTCAGCATTGAGACCTGCCTACAGGCCCCCGGCGGCAGGCGGCACCTCGTGTTTCAGGCATGTACCTGCACACCGCCGTACTCCGGCGCAACCTTGCTGCTGACAGCGGGAACAAAATACGTTTCATCCTGGCTCAATGGCCTAAGTTTACCTGGCAACGCGTCCATGCTTGAATGGGCCGATTATATGCCTGGGGCAAATGCCCTACAAGGAAAACAGCGGCCACTCGCCCGTTACGGGCTTCTTCCTGTAAGCTTTTCCTGCTGTCACATTAGAGCGTTAGTGGAAGGAACAGCACTGGCAATTGTTATCGCCATCGAACATTCAACCAATCAAAGGGACAATCATGAGAATTCGGAAACGCCTTCTTGCCGCCATATTCATTTCTGCATGCACCGCTTGCTGCCAAATTGGATTGCAAGCTTTCGCGCAAGAACAGCCAGCGCAAAATCCGGAAAAGCCCGGCGTGGCTAACCCGGTTGTGGTGATCGATGATAAGCCAGTAACCGCCTTGCCTTATACGCCCAGCCTTGATATGGCGTCCATGGATAAATCAGCCGACCCTTGCGTGGACTTTTACCAATACACCTGTGGCGGCTGGATGAAGAACAATCCCATACCGGCCGATCAGGCAAGCTGGAGCGTTTACGGCAAGCTTACAGTCGATAACCAGAGATTTCTCTGGGGCATTCTTGACGATCTGGCGAAGAAGACCACAGGCCGCACCCCAACGCAACAAAAAATCGGTGATTATTTTTCTGCCTGCATGAATGAGGCAGAAGTGGAGAAGGTAGGCGCGGCGCCCTTGAAGCCGGCGCTCGAGGCAATTGCTGCCCTCAAAACCAAGAAAGAGTTAGCGGGCCTGCTGGGGCGTGAGCATCTGGCCAATGCCACGGAGGGTTTGCTATTCGGTTTTGGCTCCGACCAGGATTTTTCCGATTCCAGCCAGGTCATTGCTTTTGCTACTGCGGGCGGCCTGGGCCTGCCTGATCGGGACTATTACACCAAGCCCGAACCGAAGTCAGAGGAAATCCGGCAGAAATATCTTGTCCATGTGCAGAAGATGCTGGAGTTGCTGGGCGATTCGCCTGAAGCGGCCAAGCGCGAGGCAGCTGGCATCATGCAGATTGAAACTGCGCTGGCCAAGGCTTCACTTACGCGGGTAGAGCAACGCGACCCGCATAATCTGTTCCATAAAATGGATCGCAAGCAGCTCCAGGTACTCACCCCGGATTTCGACTGGAATACCTATCTCAAGACCACCGGTCTGGACCAGGTAGGCACTTTCAACGTAACAGAGCCAAAGTTCTATCAGGAATTGAACCACCAGATCCAAAGCAACAGTCTTGATGATCTAAAAACGTATTTGCGCTGGCATGTTGTCAGCGCCAACGCGCCATATCTTTCTTCAAAGTTTGTGCAGCAGAATTTTGATTTTTACTCCCACACGTTGCGCGGCGTGGAACAGATTGCTCCGCGCTGGAAGCGCTGCGTCCGCCTGACCGATAGGCAATTGGGAGAAGCACTGGGCCAGGAATTTGTAAATCGCGCGTTCAGCCAGGAAACTAAGCAGAGCACCTTGAAGCTGACCAAGCTGATCGAACAGGCAATGGAAGACGATATCAAGCAGCTCACATGGATGGGACCGGAAACGAAGAAGCAGGCCCTGGAGAAGTTGCACTCGGTGGTGAACAAAATCGGCTACCCTGACAAATGGCGCGACTACAGCTCAGTCAATATTAATCGCGAGGATTTTGTGGGCAACGTGCATCGCGCTACCGTATTTGAATCGAAACGCGAGCTGGCGAAGATCGGGAAACCGCTGGATCGCGGCGAGTGGGGCATGACTCCGCCTACGGTCAATGCTTATTACAATCCGCAGATGAATGACATCAACTTTCCTGCCGGCGTCCTGCAGCCGCCGCTTTACGATCCCAAGATGGACGACGCTCCGAATTACGGCAATACCGGCGGCACCATTGGCCATGAATTGACGCACGGCTTTGACGATCAGGGACGGCAATTTGACGCCAAAGGCAATCTGCGCGACTGGTGGACCAAGGAAGATGGCGCACAGTTTGAAAAGCGTGCGCAATGCATTGTAGACCAATATGCGCAATACACGATCGTTGACGATATCAAGATCAACAGTAAACTGACGGAAGGCGAAGACGTCGCCGATTTGGGCGGCCTGATCCTCGCGTATATGGCCTGGAAAGCGGACACTCAAGGCAAGCAACTGGAAAATCGTGACGGCTTCACGCCGGACCAGCGCTTCTATATTGGCTATGCGCAATGGGCTTGTGAAAACGACCGTCCGGAGAACCTGCGCGCCAACGCCATCACCAATGAGCACTCACCGGGCAAATATCGCGTGAATGGCCTCATGGTGAACATACCTGAATTCCAGCAGGCATTCAGCTGCAAAGCCGGACAGCCTATGGTGCGTGAGAATCGTTGCCGCGTGTGGTAGCCCAGCCGCAAATTCGTCCCGGCAAAGTACTGCTGGAGATATGCGTTGATTCGGTGGAGTCTGCCGAAAATTCAGAGCGCGGCGGCGCTGACCGCGTTGAACTCTGTGCTGGCCTTCCTGAAGGTGGCACCACACCCAGTGCAGGAATGATTGCCGCAGTGCGCAAGAAGATTGCAATTGGCCTGCATGTAATGATCCGGCCGCGCGGGGGAGATTTCTGCTACAGCGGTGAAGAATTCGGTATCATGCAGCGCGATATTCTGATTGCGAAACAACTTGGCGCAAATGGGGTCGTGTTCGGCATCCTGAATGTCGATGGCACAGTGGATAAGGACCGAATGCGGCAGTTGATCGATATGGCGCGTCCTCTCAAAGTCACCTGTCATCGTGCGTTCGATATGTCATGCGATCTGGAGCAAGCGCTGGAAGACCTGGTCAAGGTTGGCGCGGACAGAGTTTTGACTTCCGGCAGCAAAAGGAGCGCAGTGGACGCTATGCCCACGCTCAAGCAACTGGTCCAGCAGGCCGGCAGTCGAATTTCTGTAATGGTTTGTGGCGAACTCTCTACAGCTAATGTGAAAGCAGTTCTGGGGTATTCCAGTGCCACTGAGGTCCATGCTGGCCTGGGTACTACGGTGACCAGTGCCATGAAGTTTCGCAACCAGAAGATTGAGATGGGCACGCTAACCAACAGCGAATACCAGCACATGGTGGTTAAAGAAAGCAGTGTGCGTGAACTCAGAGCAGCTATCAATAGTCTTTAGAAATCCAGATTTTCCCTTAAGACTGCCGACATACCTTCTCCACTCTAATTCTTCGCCTTCGAGGCTAGGACATTGGCTGTACTTTTGTGGCAAACTGGCCGTTGATAACACTAAAATAGAGTAACCGTCTAATAAATAGGGCGATGGATCTTTCTTTCGAACAGGACCAGCTGAATGGAATACCCTGACGCAGAGCCAACCGGCTCGGCGTCGCCGCTGGAGTTTTTCTGTCAGCATATCGTCAGCATTTCACTTAGCGGTTGTGATCCTGTTTTGCTGGCCCACAGTTCCCATTTTTGTGAAGCCTGTCCTGGTTGCGCGCGGGGAAGGCGGTGGTGCCACGCCGTCATCTGTCGTTTTATATGTGCCTAACGACCTTGAAATAGCAAGTGCCAGCAAGCCGCCTCTGCTGTCGCTCCCGGTTTCAGCGCGTAAGAAGCCCCAAAAAACAAAGCTTAAAAAACGCACGAATGTGATCGAAGAAGCAGACAAGATCCCGAATCCGGCTGAAGTCGGTTCTGAAAATGGCTCGGCCTATGACGGGCTCGCCAGCGGCGACGAAGTTAAGCCGGCGCTGCCGGTTGCTTTTCAGGACCTCAAAATTTACCGATCAGAGCTGCCCAGCGGAATTCAGGGCGATGTAATCGTGGAGATCACAATCGACGCACAGGGTACGGTGGTGCAAGAGCGGCTTCTGCAAGGGCTTGGTCATGGCGTGGACGATCGCGTCATCGCCGTCTTGCGGGATTGGCGCTTTCATCCGGCAACACGGAACGGCGTGGCTATTCCATCCAAGCACGATGTGCACTTTCATTTTCCCAGCTAGGTTCCTGCAGGCGTCTTCTTAGGCCAGGGGTCCCCGCTCATCTAAAGCTCGTATAACGATGTGCTGCAAGAAGAAGCGTACTCTCTTATTTATCTTCAGCCTGTAACTCTGTGCCATAGCGCTCTCTGGTTTAGGAATAGGTTTTAGCACTTAAATCCATAGGGCATAAGTATGGATAATAGTTAGTCATCAGGCGTTCAACCCATCTGTCTCTTTGGATTATTGCCGCTTGTTGGTCTGTTTTATTCGTATAACGATGAATAGGAGCTACTCTTAAAGAATATGTACGCGTCTGCTTTATTTTGCGGGCTGGTAATCACAAGAGGTTGATCCTTGGGGACTGCCTCAAATCTAGCAGCTAGTGGCCTTCGGTCCAAATGTTACAGGTGCATTGAATTTCTTGAAATTCTAATTTCTCTTGAGAATAACCAACTCTGCAGAAGTGACGAGCAGCAGTGCAGGATTGGGAGTTGCAATCATACGCGCTCTTTAAAACGCGAATTGCGAAATGAAATGAGGAAATTTGCCATGAAAACTTAATGGTTCCTCGCTTTCTCCGTGTTCGAGTGAAAGCTAGTTCACAATTATGAGGCGGAGACGAGGAAACTATCAGGCACTCTAATGTGATTCTAGTTATTTCGCCTTGCAGGATAGATTTTCCGCTGGTAGCATGCTCACGGAAGGAGCTATATGGATACGCAGCAGATAATCTCGGAACTAGAATCGGAAAGAGACCGCCTGGAGCAGGCTATTTCGGCTCTTCGGGGCTCGATGAACGGCCGTCGTGGCATTGCCGCAGTAGGTGGTGGCAGGCGCGGCCGCCGACATTTGAGCGCCGCTGCTAAAAAGCGCATTTCTGAAATGATGAAAAAGCGCTGGGCTGAAAGAAAAAGAGCTGCCAAAGCAGCCTGAACATAAAGAGGCAAGGTAGAGAAGGTATAAAGAGGGCCGCTACGGAGCGGCCCTCTTTATTGGCGCCAGGGTTTCTCGCATTCATGTGGCATACAATGCCTGGCTTCCGGGCGCTGTTTGAGTTTACTGTCACAAAAGTTTATAACCGATCTTCTGTGCATTGTTCTTTTCAGGTGGTGCAATGATCGCGAAGGCGGTTCTGTTCCTGATTGCAAGTGCATGCCTATCCCCAGTTAATTTGTTGGCGCAGGACAACTATGAGATCCAGGTCTATGGCGCCGACACTGTCGAACCCCACAGCACTATGGTGGAATTCCATACAAACTGGACGGCCCAGGGCGAGAAAAGCGTGGTGAATGGCGTCCGGCCCACGAACCATGCTGTGCATGAAACTATTGAGATCACTCAGGGATGGAATGATTGGTTTGAGACCGGTTTTTATATCTTTACCAGTGCCCGCTCGGGTGACGGCTGGGACTGGGTGGGCGACCATATACGTCCCCGCTTCCGCATTCCGGAGAGGTGGCATTGGCCAGTGGGACTGAGCCTCTCGAATGAGATTGGCTATCAGCGCCATAGCTTTTCGCCCGACACCTGGACCTGGGAGATGCGTCCGATCATTGATAAGAAGATTGGGCCCTGGTATCTCTCCTTCAATCCCACTATGGATAAATCCCTGCACGGTGACAATGCCAGCAGGGGGTTTGAGTTTTCTCCCAACGCAAAAGTATCTTATGATTTTTCCAAGGCCGTGGCCGGCGGCCTGGAATATTACGGCTCTCTGGGCCCCATCGGCAGCTTTGATCCCATAGCGGAGCAGCAACAGCAGTTTGTTCCTTCCATTGACCTGAACGTCTCGCCAGATTGGGAAATTAATTTCGGAGTGGGATGGGGAGTAACTCGCTCGACGGATCACCTGATCATCAAAGGGATCATTGGACGGCGATTCAGTTGGAAGAAGAAGACTTAATAACTGGCAATGCTCGGCTATAATTCATCGCTCAGCGGCAATCAGAGGTGCAAGTTGCGCGGAATTCTTCTATCCATTTTGGTTTTCCTCATGACCTACAAGGCTTCCACTCAAGACCGTTCTTATGGCCGTTCCGTCGTGATGACGGAACGGGGCATTGTGGCTACAAGCCATTATTTGGCTTCACAGGCTGGGGCGCAGACCCTTGCCCAGGGCGGCTCAGCCATGGATGCTGCCATTACAGCAAATGCCGTTCTTGGCGTGACTGAGCCCATGATGAATGGAATTGGCGGCGATCTCTTTTTGATTTATTGGGATGCAAAGGCCGGCAAACTCTATGGACTGAATGCCAGCGGTTGGGCCCCGCGAAAGCTGACCATTGAATTTCTGAGGCAGCATGGCATAACTGCCATGCCACATGATGGCATTCATAGTGTTACCGTTCCCGGGGCCGTCGATGGCTGGAGCCAGGCGCATAAGCGGTTTGGAAAACTGCCATGGAAGGACTTGTTTACGCCAGCCATTTATTACGCGGAGCACGGCTATGCAGTGCCGGAGATCATTCAGGATTATTGGGCGGACGAAGAAGGCAAGTTGGGAAAAACCGACGAAGCACGAAGGGTCTTTCTTCCCGGCGGCAAGATACCCGAGTTGGGTGCAACGTTCAGCAATCCTGACATCGCAAAATCATTGCGGCTGATCGCGGAAAAAGGGCGTGACGCTTTTTACAAAGGCGAAATTGCCCAGGCCATCGTCAGGACCTCTGCGGCAATGGGCGGAACCATGGAGATGCAGGACCTCGCCGATTTTTCCGCGGAGTGGGTCGACCCGATCTCTACTAATTATCGTGGGTGGAAAATTTACGAGCTTCCGCCAAACGTCCAGGGCATGGCCGCTTTGG
>DATBVH010000396.1:0-5693 GCA_036515395.1 Candidatus Angelobacter sp. | reverse complement strand
AGACCGGCGAAACGCAGGCGCATCCCGACGCCGACACGCTCACCGCCTATATGGAGCAGTCCTTGCCTGCGGCGGAGAGCAAGACTGTAATTGCGCACTTGTCCGTGTGCGAGCCCTGCCGCGAAGTTGTGGCACTGAGCCAGGCGCTGATGGTCCAGCCAGACACGCAAACTGTGCTTGCGCCGGCTCCGGCCGCACGCTGGCGAAGGCTGTTTAAGCCGGTCTTTGGCGCTGCTGCCGCAGTAGCTGCCATGGCAGTTATCGCCGTGATGATGCTTCAGCTTCCCCAGAAAAATTTGTCCCATTCTGGAACTACTGCGACGACGAATAGCCCAGCCTCGCAACCCGCGCAGGAAAGGCAGCAAGCAAAAGCGACAGCGGCGGACCAAACTGCGCCTGTCGAATCGAAACCAGTTGCGCCGACACAGCAAGCAGACGCCCTAAGTTCAGCACGATCCGATTTGGCTACGTCAGCCAAAGAAACTGAAGCAAGGCTTGAAGATTCCGGAAGAGCCAGAGCAGCCAAGAAACTCGCGTCCGCTGCACCCACCACGGCTGCGGCGATGCAGTCCGCGAACAGCCCTGTCGTGGCAGCGGCCTTGCCCAAAAAAGACTACATCAATACCAATTTCTTCAGCTCCAGCAGCTCTGAAAACATTGTGCCGGATACCAGGACCACTAACTTGCCCCCTGCTCCGGTGCCGCAGCTTGGCGCTACTAATTCAGCCTTCAATACGGCTAACAACAAGATTGCGATATTCGCTGATCTGCCCGCAAATCCAGCCGGCAACTCGAATGTCCGCCTGCTGGCTCCGCCTCTGCCGCCAGAACATTTAGGCTGCCCCGTTTGCAAGATCATGCAATCCACGGCGCATACTCTGGGATTCCATTCTCCGGTAAAGACTCCGGCTCTCCGCGCGGGCGCGCTCAGCAGCAGTGCTTTAGGCGGTCCGGGCATGTTCAGCGGAGCGATAGAAAAAAGCCAGCCCGCTGAGCTCTCCGCTGCACCGGCAAGAGCGGACGCTGATAGTTTCGCCGCATCTAGTTCTCTGAGCGGCAGCGCGATGGCTCCATCAGCTCACCGCTCTGACTCTGCCGCCCCGATATGGAAGGTGGTGGATGGAAAACTGATGAAGTCCTCCGGCCAATCCCAATGGGAAGACGCGTACCCGGTGGCCAGCGCCATCATGGAGTTCTCTTTCGTAAACGCGCGCGGAAATGACGTTTGGGCCGGCGGCAGCCATGCTTCCTTGATTCATTCGCGCGATGGCGGCCAGACTTGGGACACGGTGAAACTAGGCGACAACGCCAGCGGTGCGATCGTCAGCATTATTGCCGGAACCATGAGCGTGCAGGTGAAAACTTCTGACAACCAGACCTGGGCAAGCGCCGACGGCGGCAAAACCTGGAACCTGCGCGGCCAATAGGTATTTCTAAAATCCCATTTCGCCAGGCGACTCCTTCCTCCAGCTCCGTTGCGCTGAGTGGGGATTTCTCGATGTTCTTAATCGCACTATTACTTCAGCAGCAAACTTTCAGCGGCAAGCGGATTGCGTTCAAAGTACTAATCAACCTCTTATCCACTTCTTCAATGCTCTCGATGAGAGAGCCCGCAACCGTTGCGCTCATTAGCTGGCAGGTTTAAATGCTCTTTTCAATAGTTCGTCGATTTCTTGAATCACGCTAGAATTGGACAGCAGCCTTATCTTGACAGCAGCCTTATCTTGATGGTTCAAATTGAATGCTGAACACGCCTCCGCTTCTCCAGGTCGAGCACCTGAACGTAAGCTTTGCCACGCAGACAGGCGAAGTTGCCGCGGTGCGCGACGTGAGCTTCTCCATCCCTGAATCAGGCACGCTGGGGCTGGTGGGAGAATCTGGTTCGGGGAAATCTGCTACGTCTCTGGCGATCATGCGTCTGCTGCCGCCGCAGGCGAGCACCACCGGCAACATCACATTTGCCGGAGCAGACTTGCTGGCTTTGCCCGATGATGAAATGCGGCGCGTGCGTGGCGCACGCATCAGCATGATTTTTCAGGAGCCCATGACTGCTCTGAATCCGGTGATGCGCGTGGGCGACCAAGTGGCTGAAGCGGTTCTGGCCCACCATCGCGTAAGCAAAGCGGAGGCATGGACGCGCACCGTGGAAGCCTTACGCGAGGTAGCAATTCTTGATCCCGACATGAGGGCGCGTGATTATCCGCACCAGCTTTCCGGCGGACAGCGCCAGCGCGTGATGATCGCCATGGCGCTGGTGAACAATCCGCAACTGCTCATCGCAGATGAACCCACCACGGCGCTAGACGTCACGATTCAGGAACAGATCCTGGAACTGCTGACGGTGTTGCGTGAAAAGCACAGGTTGGCCGTGCTGTTTATCTCGCATGATCTCGGCGTAGTTTCACGAGTCGCTGAGCAGGTGGCAGTGATGTATGCGGGTGAGATCGTGGAGATGGGACCCGTCGCTGAGATTTTTTCTTCGGCACGGCATTCGTACACACGCGGGCTGATCAGCGCCATTCCCACGTTGAAAACCGATCGTTCGCGGCCGCTGGCGATGGTGGAAAAACTCGCACGCCCTGCCGGCGCAGTACCATTGCTGGAAATTGCGCCAGGGCATTGGGCCAGAGTGTCGACTTAAAGCCGATGTCGCCATAATTATTGATACACTCATTGTCTGTTTCATCTCATTAAGGACTGCAAAGCACCTTGCGCGTACTAATCCTGTCTGACATACATGCCAACCTTGAGGCGCTGGAGGCTTGCCTGGACGCCGCTCCCGAATATGACCAGGTTTATAACCTGGGCGATATCGTGGGCTATGGCGCAAATCCCAATGAGGTGACCACGCGCTCGCGTGAGCTGGGATCAATTTTTGTGCGAGGCAACCATGACAAAGCATGCTCCGGCGTGAGCGACTTGAGCGATTTCAACCCAATTGCCGGACTGGCAGCGCTATGGACACGCGATAAACTCACGGCGGACCACCTGCAATTTCTGCGCGAGCTGCCGCACGGTCCAATTTCGCCGATGGAAAACGTGCAGCTGGTGCACGGGTCGCCGCGCGATGAAGACGAGTACGTCCTGATGGCAAGTGATGCCTATGCGATCCTGCAGGACGCCGCGGTGCCCCTGACATTTTTTGGTCATACCCACGTTCAACGCTGCCTGTTACTTGAGGAAAGTGGACAAGGCAAATCCTTTGCGCCGGATTACAAATCCACCAAAGGCAAGCAGACGGCACGGCTGGAGATAAACCCGAAGACGACTTATATGGTGAATCCGGGATCGATAGGCCAGCCACGCGATGGCGATCCGCGGGCAGCATTCTTGCTGTATGACACGGATGCTGGCGTTATCACGTTTTATCGCGTGCCTTACGACATTCAACGCGCACAGGAAAAAATATTTGCCGCCGGACTGCCGGAACGGCTTGGCATTCGCCTGGAGGAAGGCCGTTGACCCAGAAATCGTTATTCGATAAACCCGGATTTGATAAACCCGCGCTTGAAAAATCCTCGGCTCAAAAGCCCGCGAATCGCCCTGCGGCAAACGCAATCAAAGCCAACATTGACGGTGGCGCACGCGGCAATCCCGGGCCTGCAGCCTATGGCGTGATCGTGCGCGATGCAAGGGGTGAGATCATTGCCGAGCTTTCTGACTATCTCGGCGTACAGACGAACAATTACGCGGAGTATTCCGGGCTGCTGGCTGCGCTTGATTTTGCGGTACGGGAAAAACATCCGTCATTAAGGGTGCTGAGTGATTCCGAACTGCTGGTTCGGCAGATGCAAGGACGTTACAAAGTTAAGAGTCCCGGGCTGATTGACCTTTATGATCGTGCGCGCTCGCTGGTGCGGAAGCTTGAACACTTTTCCATCGACCATGTTTTGCGGCAATACAACAAAGATGCCGATGCTCTCGTAAATCAAGTCCTTGACAGCCGGGAAAAAGGAGCACGCTGATGGCAGTTACGCGACAGAACTTCAGCAGCGGAACAAAATGGGAGCCGGTGGTCGGCTACTCGCGCGCTGTGCAAGTGGGAAATACGATTCATGTCTCCGGTACCACCGCGACGGACACAAGTGGAAATGTGGTCGGCGTAGGCGATGCTTACGCGCAAGCTGTGCAAACGCTCAGGAATATTCAATCGGCATTGGAACGCGCCGGCGCCAGCATAAAAGACGTGGTGCGGACGCGCATGTATGTGACGAACATTGTTGCTGATTGGGAGAAAGTAGGCCGCGCGCATGGAGAGTTCTTCAGCGAGATTCGTCCGGCGACAAGCATGGTCGAGGTTTCAAAGTTGATTTCGCCGGAGATGCTGGTAGAAATTGAAGCGGAAGCGATCGTGGAAGAATGATCGGCGAGCTACCTGCAACAAAGGCGTGAGGTTCTTCTCTTTCAGCGAGCCCGACTTGCGCGGCGAGCTGCCTGCATCAAGCGCAGAACAAGCTTCGAAAAAAGAATTGCTTCTAAGCGGTGTGGAGCGAAGCGACAAAACAAAAAGGTAAAGGCCAGCTCAGATCGGCTGACCTTTGGAAGTTGCGTTTTGAAAAAAGTTACTTTTTGGGAGCGATTACGTCTTTCACGGCCTTGGCAACGCGGAACTTTACCACGGTCTTGGCCGCGATTTTAATGGGTTCTCCGGTCTGCGGATTGCGTCCCATACGCGCTTTCCGATTGGACTTTACCAGGCGTCCCAGGCCAGGAATCACGAACACGCCGTTCTTTTTGGTTTCCTTGATCGCGGTCTCCGCCAGCGTTTCCAGGAACGTTGCTGCGGTTTTGTTGTTCGTTTCCAGTTTCTCCGCCATGTGGCGGACGAGTTGGGTCTTGGTCATGCCTGCTGCCATCTTTCCTCCTTGAATATTGAACACTTGCGTCGGAATATGAGCACTTTTTTAGTGCACTCATTGGGTATATTACATCTGCAAGGGGTGATGCAAGCATTTTCACCTGATTTTATGCGGCTTTTTCTAAGGCCTCTGTGGAAAACAGGCATAAACAGCGGTGATAATCGATTGCATACCGTCTAGCGCCTATAAAAACTCAGGACGGCGTCGCCCTGTCGAAGGGTTCGATGGCGGCGTAGTGAACCGAATTCATCCCCCGGATCAAAGTGTTTATCGTGTTCGGCAATCACCTGGCTTTCCGGGGCCAGCATCTGCGACTGCGAAAGAAATCCCAGAACCTGCTCATAGTCGCCCATCTTGCGGTAGGGCGGATCAAGGAAAACAAAGTTACACGCGACTGCCTGCGAGTCCAGCATGCGCAGCGCGACGGCGGCATCACGTTCAATCACTTCTGCACCTTCATTGATCTCCAGGGTATGCAGGTTTTTGCGGATTATCCGGGCGGCGGCGCTGTTTGACTCAACAAAATAGGCGCTGCGAGCGCCTCGGCTCAGCGCTTCAATGCCGATAGCTCCGCTGCCGGCAAACACGTCAAGCCAGACGGAGTCGGCAACCAGTGGCGCTACCACGTTGAAAAGAGTTTCCCGCAGCCGGTCGGAGGTCGGCCGGGTCTGTATGCCGGGTGGGGCTTCCAGCTTCCGGCTTTTGAATTTTCCAGCAATCACGCGCATGGCCAGCACTCCGCTGTCTCACATCTAATCTACCGTATAGAATCACATGTTGGCTTGGGACGTCCGTCGGATGAGCAGCGAGCTCGGCTTGCGCGGCGAGCTGCCC
>DATBVH010000395.1:0-19375 GCA_036515395.1 Candidatus Angelobacter sp. | reverse complement strand
CTTCCGCCATGGCCGAGAAATGACGCAGGGAAGATGCCAGGCACGAGCGTTGCGATCAGGCTGAAGAGATACGCAGTGCCTGTCCCCATAGCGATGAGCGTGAACATATTCAGGTGTCGATTGACAAGCGACGCCCAGCCGCGCTGGAAAAAAGGCCAGCCTCCCCAGAGCACCACCGGCGTGGCCAGCGCAAGTTGCAGCCATTCCATCCAGCCGGCGGGAAGATTATGGAGAGGACTGCTGGCCGCCATGCCGCCCATAGAAATTGCAAGCAAAGGAATGCTAAGCGCCACGCCAACCCAGAAGCGCCGCTGCATGCTTTGCAATTCTGAATCGTCTTCTTCATGAACGCCGGCAGCCACGCGCGGTTCAAGGGCCATTCCGCAGATCGGACAATTTCCCGGGTCGTTGCGCACAATTTCCGGATGCATGGGACAGGTGTATTCCACGCTTTCAGGTTCCAGAGCCATACCGCACTTTGGGCAAGCTCCGGGTTTGCTCTCGCGGACTTCAGGGTCCATCGGGCAAACGTAGGTTACAGTTCCCTTCCCGTTTTCTTGCTGCTGCGCAGTTTGTACGGTGAGTTTCTGTGGTGCGATCCCCCCGATTTGCACCATCTGGCTTTTAGGAGTCTGGGCGGCGAGAGACTTTAGCGACAGATACTTTTCCGGATCGGCGTTGAAGCGCTTCACGCATCCCGGGCTACAAAAATAGTAGGTCTGACCTTTATATTCCGCCGATCCGCGCGCCGCCGTGGGGTCAACATCCATGTTGCAAACGGGATCTTTCACGAGTGGCCTTGTCGCGTTTTCCGAACCTGTCTTTTCTGGATTCATATCCGTGAGTTCCCTAGCGAGCGTGCCGGTAAAAGAGTTCTGTTAGCTCGTTGTATGTGCGCTGCGCCTGTTTGTCGTCGCCGGAGCGTAAGGCCTCGGTAGCACAGTGCTGTAAATGGTCTTTCATCAGGATTCGCTCCACCGCTCGGAGCGATTCATGAATGGCGGACATTTGCACCAGCACGTCCGGGCAGTAACGATCTTCTTCCACCATTTTCTGGACGCCGCGGACCTGGCCTTCAACGCGGCGCAGCCGCAATAACAAATCCTCGCGAGCGCCACCTTCGCGCGGCACGGCCCGGTGCGATGCTTTTTGGGGGCGGGTAGTCTTCTTTCTCATAACCTACGACCTTCTCGGTACTCTTAAATCATTCTATACCCCCCGGGGGTATAGAACAATCGACAGCGGGCGTTTCAGCTATATTGGAAGGTCAACAAAATACCATCTGGAGAGATGAATGACCCTGCTTGACGTGGTTTTCAAATACGGCACACCGCCTGGCGAGAAAGAAATGGGCGCACTCAACAATGCCTGGGAAGTTTACGGCGTTCGCAAGATCAAGTTTGACGAGAAAGAGCACACCATCCGCGTGGAATATGACGCTTCGCGGTTAAATGATGGTGAGATAGCAGCAATCCTGCGGCGGGCGGGAATCGATCTTAGGGAAAAAGTACAGCTGGTGTAATCTCCGTTTAGGTGTATGCTTCTGGTCTCCGAAAGAAGGAGGCTCTTAGCATGGCCAACATCATTTTAGCCCATGGGATTTTAGGGTTTGACAAACTACTACCCGGGCCCATTCCATCCCCGCATTATTTCAATGGCGTGGCTGCACATCTCACCAATAAAGGTCACCGCGTAATCGAAGCCAAGGTAGACGCCATTGGTTCGGTTAAAGACCGTGGGAACCAACTGGCAGAGATCCTGAAAAACGCTATGCCCGATGAACCCTTGCACATCATCGCGCACAGCATGGGCGGACTGGACGCGCGGCATGCTATCACAAACAGAAAAGACATTGTTACTCGCGTAAAAACGCTCGTCACAATCGGAACACCTCACCAAGGATCTCCGGTTGCCGATGCGATTATGAAAAATACCGGACCTCTTTTCCAGGCAATACCGCCTCTTCTTGTTGGTCAATTGAAAAATAGTGGCGAAGCGCTACGCGACCTTACCATTGAAGTATGTAAATCCCGGGATGCAAACACGGGAGATCAAGATAACGTTCGCTATATCGAAGTTGCAGGAGATGCGTCAAAGGCCAATGGCGAATCACTTCTATTTCGGATGGCAGCAGAAATAGGAAAGTTGAGCCCCGGAGTTGTTAACGATGGAGTGGTAACAGAGAGCTCCGCGTTGCGGAACAAACCAGACCATCATCATCTGCAGAACTGGCCAGTGGATCATGCTGGCGAAATCGGCTGGAGTACAGCATCTCCGGTTCCCATTGAACCCTTTTTGCGTATACCGCTTGCAGAGAACTTGCTTCTGCCAGCCGCGAAACAGCATCTGGCCCGTTACGAAGCAATTGCGGCTATGTTTAAACCAGCTGCAGCCGGGGCATAACATTTGGATGTCAGCTGCTGAACTGCGTTGTTGACTCTACACCCGCCAGAGATCCATGCTCAGGTTCTCCGGCTGGCAGCTCACGCGGCCAAATCGCCTCAAGATCAGAGATACTTCGTCTTTGGCTCAGAATCTCGCCTGCAGGTTCCCGATCGGGCTTCGCCTCGCTCATGCCTGCATACCGGCTCAAAATGCAACGAGGCACTTTCGAGGGATCTCTGGCCGTTAGATCCATTCGAAAGCGCCCCGATGCGCGCCACTTCGTCTGGCATGGGTTATTGCATCCTCTGTGCCATACAGCTGCTGTTGGAAATAAAAGACTTAGCAGAGCTGCTGAGTGGAAAAGCGGGTAGTAATTCCCTGCCCCTGAAAAAATTGCTCTGTGGATTTTTCTGAGGGCCAATTTCCTGCAATTATTACTTAGCCTATTCCATCCAGGGGATGGCCGGGGGGCACGACCAAAGGCAAAAGTCATGGCTTCCGATATCCGGCTGACGAACCAAAAAAGTTAATGCCCCCGGCTTTATGGCAATTCTTTTGTTGCACCAGGAATGTTGCTTGTTATAATTGCGGCCCGCAACCGAACCAAGTCATTCAAATTAGTCCAGGCAGGTAAAAGTCCCTGCAGGTGGCACGGGTTGGTTTGCGATTAGCAAGATGCGCAGACGCTTTGGCGCTGGCTTCATGGATCGGACTTGACGGCTTGAATGTTCCTGCCCCAGCCCAGTTCGGAAGATATCCAAAGAAGAGCTTCGCAAAGGATCCCCGTTAGAATTCGCAAAAGCAAGAATCAACATCGGGCCAGCCACAATTAGCAATGGGACAATATGCGAAACACGCTAAGAGAGAAGCGATTACGGGCCAGAAGTTGAGTGCCGCACGAAACTTCAAGTTACAAACAAAGGATGTCTAATAGCCCCAGGAATCTTTTGAGGCAAAGCCCACGGCCCCGGACCCGCGTGGTTGGCTTCTTGAAGATGAGGTGTGGGAACCGAGCAGCCCAGCGACATACCGTAGCTGTTCCAAAGGCGGTCAGGATAAGAAATGGCTGCTGAACAGATGAAGGATACGTGTGGCCCAAAGCACCAACTGTTAGTTTTTGAAAAACCACCCAAGAAGATATTTACGTAAAAAAGCCGTGGGGCATACCACCCACGGCTTTTATCATTGTTCTCAATTCCCGGGAAAACGCTTTTCTGAGCGCGAAGGTATCGGTGGTAAGGCCTTGCAAATCGAGAAGCGGGGGGCCTAATCCAAATTAGGACATCACCGAGAAGCGCCGCATTGCACGTCCTCAACTGTCTCTGCTAACCTGATTAGTTTCAACCCCGTATCGGAACCCCACAGTCGCGTTCTGCATCCAACGGATACTGCGTCATCAGGTTTTTGAAGGAGATTCAAATTAATGGCAATTAAAGTTGGAATTAATGGCTTTGGCCGCATCGGCCGCAATGTATTGCGCACGGCTCTCAACGATTTAGACCTGGAATTTGTCGCCGTCAACGACCTTACCAGCCCGGCAACGCTTGCACATCTCCTGAAATATGATTCGATTCTCGGCAATCTTAAGCAAGACATCAGGGCTTCAGGCGATTCCATTACTGTCAGCGGCAAAGCCATCAAGGTATTTTCTGAGAAGGACCCGGCGGCCATTAACTGGGAATCCGTGGGTGCTCAGGTGGTCATTGAGTCCACCGGAAAATTCACAGACGCCGAGCAGGCAAAAAAGCATCTGCGTGGGCCTGTAAAAAAAGTCATCATTTCCGCGCCCGCAAAAAATGAAGACATCACAATCGTTTTGGGCGTGAATGAAGGTAAGTACGACCCGGCCAAACACAACATCGTATCGAACGCTTCCTGCACCACAAATTGCCTGGCTCCGGTGGCCAAGGTGGTGCATGACAGTTTCAAGATCCAAAGCGGGACTATGACTACGATCCATTCCTATACCAACGATCAGGTCATTCTGGATTTTCCACACAAAGACCTGCGCCGCGCCCGCGCCGCCGCGCTCTCCATGATTCCTACATCCACTGGCGCTGCAAAGGCAATCAATTTGGTAATTCCGGATCTGAAGGGCAAACTCGATGGCTTTGCCATGCGCGTGCCCACGCCTAACGTTTCTGTCGTCGATCTCGTTGCGTTTGTGGAAAAATCCACGACTGTGGATGAAGTTAACAATGCTTTAAAAGCCGCGGCAGATGGCCCAATGAAAGGCATCTTGGGCTATGAAACCGCCGAGCTTGTCTCGGTGGATTATCGTGGCGACGAGCGCTCTTCTATTGTGGACGCGCCGCTAACCCGCGTAGTCGCCGGCAACTGCGTGAAGGTGATTGCCTGGTACGACAATGAGTGGGGCTATTCCTGCCGCGTCAGGGACCTGATCCACTTCATGGCAAAAAAGGGGCTGTAATGGCAGTCGCAACCGAAAAGAACATGGCCAAACTCTCCATCCAGGATCTGAACCTTGAAGGCCATCGGGTTTTCATGCGCGTGGATTTCAACGTACCGCTCACAGAAGATGGCCGGGTTTCCGATGACACCCGCATCCGCGAGACTCTGCCAACCATTGAGTATGCGTTGCGCAAGGGCGCAAGGCTGATATTGGCATCGCATCTGGGCCGTCCAAAAGGAAAAGTCAATGCCAAGATGAGCCTGAAACCAGTGGCAGAGCGCTTACGCATGCTTCTGGACGAGAAGCTGGGACGCAGCTGCAACGTTGGTTTTGCTCCAGATTGTATTGGCCTGGCAGCCGAGGAAATGGCTCACAAGCTGGAAAAAGGCCAAACGCTACTGCTGGAAAACCTGCGGTTTCACGCCGAAGAAGAAGCCAATGATGAAGCCTTTTCCCGCAAACTGGCCGCGCTGGCCGATGTGTACGTGAACGACGCTTTCGGCTCTGCGCATCGCGCGCATGCATCCACTGCCGGCATCACAAAATTCGTCGACAAAGCTGCAGCCGGTCTGCTGATGCAAAAAGAGTTGGAATACCTGGGCAAGGTCACCACGCATCCGGAAAAGCCTTTTGTGGCGATCATCGGCGGCGCGAAAGTCTCAGACAAGATTGATGTGATTCGCAACCTGCTCACCAAAGTTGACGCTCTGCTGATCGGCGGCGCCATGGCCTACACATTCCTGAAAGCTGAAGGCAAGCAGGTGGGAAAATCTCTGGTAGAAGAAGACAAAATTGAGCTAGCCAAGTCGCTTTTGCAGGACGCAAAGAATAAGAACGTCCGCCTGTTGTTGCCGCTGGACAATGTTGTGGCAGAAAAAATTGACGCCGCAGCAAAAACCCAAATTGTGAAAACTAACCAAGGCATTCCAGCCGATCAGATGGGTTTGGACATCGGTCCAGAGACGGTTGCGGCTTTCGCTAAAGAAGTTGCCGGCGCCAAGACAATCGTATGGAACGGCCCAATGGGAGTATTCGAAGTTGCGCCTTTTGCCCGTGGCACTATGAAGATTGCTGAAGCCGTTGCAGGAAATCGCAGCGCAACATCCATCGTTGGCGGAGGAGATTCAGTTGCCGCAGTCCATCAGTCCGGCTTGGCGGATAAGATCACGCACATCTCTACGGGCGGCGGAGCTTCGCTGGAATTTCTGGAAGGTAAAAAGCTTCCGGGCGTGGAAGCGCTCACCAACAAATAAATGGCGCTCAGCGTACGATATCGAATCGGATCCAAAGCCACTCTTGAATTGGCGATGGGTGACATCACCGAAGCGACCACAGACGCCGTTGTGAACGCCGCCAACTCTTCCCTGCTGGGCGGCGGCGGTGTGGACGGAGCGATTCATGAGGCTGCAGGGCCGGCGCTTCTGTCTGAATGCAAAAAAATCCGTGAGCAGCGAGGGCCTCTGCCGCCGGGACAAGCGGTAACCACCTCAGGCGCAAATCTCAAAGCTCGATATGTGATCCACACGGTTGGTCCCGTCTGGCAGGGCGGCAAAGTCAACGAGCCGCAGATCCTGGAGAGTTGCTATTGCAATTCCATGGAGCAAGCGAATCTGAAAGCGTGCACCAGCGTGAGCTTCCCTTCCATTTCTACAGGAGCGTTTGGATATCCGGTGGGACCGGCGGCGCAAATAGCTCTTCGGGTAATCGCTGACCTGCTGCACGATCCAAAGTCAGTAAAGCTGGTTCGCTTTGTGTTGTTTGACGAGCGCACATACAAGGCTTACGCTGCGGCGGCGGAAGAGCTGAGCCGCGACTTTCCCAATTACAAGATCAAGGCTGAAGCATGAGAAAAAAGCTGATCGCTGCCAACTGGAAAATGCACAAAACTCCGGAGCAGGCGCAGGCGTTTGTGTCCGCCTTCCTGCCTCTGGTGGCAGAGCATTCCCGGGATGAAATTGTTCTCTGTCCTCCGTTTGTACTAATTCCACAGGTGGGATGGGCGTTGCGTGGCAGCAACATCTTCCTCGGCGGCCAGGACATGTTCTGGGAAAAAGAAGGCGCTTACACGGGAGCCGTCTCCGCCCAGATGCTGCACGCCGTTGGCTGTTCGCATGTGATCATCGGCCACTCTGAGCGCCGCCAATATTTTGGCGAGACTGATGACACGGTGAACCTTAAACTGCAGGCCGCTTTGGTTGTGGGATTGAAACCAATCGTATGCGTGGGCGAAGTCTTACAAGAACGCGAAGCAGGAGTCACGGACGACATTCTGAGACGGCAATGCAGCATTGCTTTCCGGGAAATATCAGCCGGGGGCGCTCATCCCATCATCATGGCTTACGAGCCGGTATGGGCGATTGGCACCGGCAAAACGGCTACGCCGGAACTGGCTGCTGAAGCGCATCGAGTCATCCGCGCACAGGCTGCGGAAGCTTTTGGCGACGATGTGGCTGCCAAGATGCGCATCTTGTATGGCGGCAGTGTTAAACCCGAGAACGCGACGGCATTGATGTCACAAGCAGAAATCGACGGCGCGCTCGTGGGAGGCGCAAGCCTGGATGCAAAATCGTTTGCTGCAATTGTGCAGTGGTAGCCAACGTAATGCGTGGCACACCTTTCTCTCCAATTCCTTTCACTAGGCAGTAGGTTCACCTTAGCGTGTCACGCCGGCCGTGATCTTCCCAACCGCATGCACATGAATGTGCACTGTGTCGTTTACTCGAAGAATGAATGTACTGGGATTCTTCATACCCCATTCCTGATACTTTACGCTGAAGCTACCATCTGCTGAGCCGTCGCCATTTTGCAGTTGGACTTCAAGCGGCATGATCACCGGTTTTGATTTACCATGCATTGAGAGAAGGCCTTCAACTTCGACCGTCGACTTCCCTTCATTTGCTACTGTGCCTTTCACATGCTGTGGTGTGAAGACGATATCAGAGTATTTCGGGCTTTCGAGGATGTCCTTGTGCATCCTCTTATCGCGACCGTCGCTTCCACTCTCACCGCTGGCGGAGTCCACAACCAACTCACCCGCGGCGGCCCCTGAATTATTGTCAAACTGAATGCTGCCGCGCTTCAGGTGAAAGTCGCCATGAACCGTGTGCAGTGTTGAATCAACTGTGAAGTTGACTTTGGTCTGAGCCGGATCGAGCGTGAAAGTTTTTTGCTGTGCATGCGCGACGGCGGTCAGAGCCATCGCAGCCAAAACGAATAATGCAATATGACGAAAAGCGCGAATAGTTAGACCCATTTTCACGTCCTGTAGCGCAATTGTATGCTGCGCCACGGCTTTGAAAAATCAAGCGCACCGTAACAAGGCTGCAGAGTTCTCAGATTCCACCACCGACCTTGGCGGGCGACTCTCAAGCATGGCAGTACCATGAGCCGCGTACGAGCAGCCGAGTCAATTCGCCTAGTGTTGAAGCGCTCTTTTTTGGAAGCGGTAATTGCGAATGAGGGCTTCTAATTCTTCAAGTTCCTGGTCCGCCACGGGGACCGATTCCAGCAGGTTGACCAGCAACTTTGCCGGAGAGCCGCCAAAATTCTGCTCCAGTATGGTCCGGACGCACATTTTTTCCACCCACTCCCGCGAAACAGCCGGCTCAAAAACGAATACGCGACCGCCGGTGGTATGGCGCGCCAGCCCTTTTTCTTCCATGATGCGAAGAATGGTCTGCGTGGTTTTGTAGTTTGGCGGCGAGGGAAAACTCGGGTAATGAATGATTTCTTCAATCGTGCCCGACTTCAACTCCCACAATGCGTTCAAAATACGAAGCTCGGCCCGGGTCGGTGGCACCGGATTTTTTCGGCGGGTCATGCGATTAAGTCTTAAGAGCTTAAGCTATGAGATGTGGGGGCGATTGTCAACCGTTCTTTGCGGCTTCGCCAGGGGATTCGTGCGAATTTCAATCATCGCAGCTCAGCCGCTGAAGCATCTTCTAGGTATGGAACAGTAACCCAGCTTCCCGTCAGGAGAGTAACAGGCGTCCATGTACCAATGAGTTACTGACTCCGCAGAAACCAACTCTGAAATGCATCAAAGCATCAGACAATGAACCTGGCCACAATCATTCGATCTGATGCGATCTAGCCTCAAATTCGTCTTGCTGTTTTTGTGCCTGTTGACCGCAATGGTCGGGCCAGCAGCAAAAGCTGAAGCGGACGACTACGGCAATACTGTGTTGGTATCGCCTGACCAGGGCGAGGCGCTGGCTGCGTTTGCATTGCAATCAGAAAGGCGAATCCGCTCCAAGCCAGATTGCTCCCACCTGGTGCATCTGCTTTATGCGCGCGCCGGACTGATCTATCCATATGAGGATTCACGCGTCCTGTATCACGGCATCAGTGATTTTCAGCGAGTAAAAACACCGCAGGCTGGCGACCTTGTAGTGTGGCTGGGCCATGTGGGCATTGTGCTTTCCCCGGAAGAAAAGAAATTTATCAGTTCCGTGCACTCGGGAATCCTCACCGAATCGTGGACGGCTCCGCACTGGGTTCGTCGCGGCCGGCCACGTTTTTACCGCTATCGCATTGGGCCGGAAACTGACATAAATTTGCTGGCTAAGATCATGGGTGATGAGACACCGCAGACGGAGACTCGCACCAGCGCACGTAATGGAACCAGCACAGAACTTTCCTCCCCTATACTTCCGACGACTGAAAACACTACTGAGCTGGGCAGAGCGGAACAAGAAATGGCTGCATTGTCGCCCCAGAATGCCGGAAGCATGGATGAAAGCAGTCATGGTTCAGCTTCAATTGTTGCGACTATTAGCCAACGCCAAGTGCCCAGCAGACGGCAGATTGCGACCGCCATGATTGAAGGCAGCAAAGCTCATGCACGGCGCCTGATGGACAGCGAGACACTGAATGTTTCGCGGCCATTCACAATATTCAGCCGGCTGGAAGTCGAAAAAATCAAGATCAAGCATGAGAACGGATGGGTAACTCTCCGACTAACTGAAACGATGTCTCACGAAGACGGGCGCATTTTGCCGGCTAGGACCATCGAACGCGAACTCTCAATTGTTCGCAGGAGCGATGGCATCTGGGTTATTTCAGACCCACGGGAACGGAGCTATCTGGCCGAGGAGCACGCTTTAGAAGTATTTGAGCATCAGACGGAATTATTTTTACAGCATGCTCCCAAGAGCAGCAACACTCGCATTGTGGTGAAAGCCCTTGATCGCCTTTACGATCAACAATCGGACACGCCACAACGCGCTGCTATCAAATAAGCCTGGGTACTTTTATAAAGCCGCCTGATGGATCTCATGTTTCCGCAGCCATCTTACGCGGAAGCCGGGGAATAAAGATTTTTATCCAGCCATTCTGCCACAGGCGTGTGCAAAGCGAAATGGAGTTTGATTTCCTCGCCATCCAGTGTGCGCCATTTAGGGGAGTGGGAATAAGGGTTCCCCTGCTCGTCAAGCGCGCGAAATTCTACAGACTGATCCTGAATACGATATTCATTGCAAGGACCACTGTTCTTTGACACTATTCTGAGGCTGCGCAGTCCTGAAAGCACGATCCATTGAGTCCGCAAAATAACCTCCAAGTTAGTCTCAAACCAAGGCTGGTTTCCATCCAGGCAACAATGCTGGTTTCCATCCATGCAACAATTAAGAGCATTGGCCTATTTAATGTCTGATGTAAGACGTAGTGAGAACGTGTTGTACGCTAATCCGGAAAACAGCAAATTAATCGAGCCAAGACTCCGATTTGTGCGTTTTGGGGATGCTTCTGAGGGAAATCCGATGTCACTGACGTTGGCTGCTGAGGAACGAAGCAGATTACGGGTACCCGGCATTGATCTGCTGCGAGGGCTCTGCATTGTTGCGGTGGTGCTGCACCACATCAATCTGCGGATCCATTTCCGTGACAGCAGCATCGGCCAATGGATTGGCACAGCTGCCAATCGCGCGCTGTTCTGGAATGGGTATTACGGCGTAAGAATGTTCTTTGTGATCTCCGGATTCCTGATCACATCGTGGTCATTGAAGCGTTGGGGCAGGCTCAGCCAACTTAATGTGCGCCAGTTTTACTGGATGCGTTTTGCCCGCATCATGCCCTGCCTTGTTGGTCTGCTGCTGATATTGGTTTTGCTGGACCGGGGCGGCGTTCCGCGCTTTGTCGTCAATACGCAGCATACGTCAATCATACGCGCCACGATTGCAGCACTTACCTTCCAGGTGAACTGGCTCGAAGCTAAAACCGGGTATCTGCCTGCATCCTGGGACGTGCTCTGGTCGCTTTCAGTAGAAGAGGTTTTTTATATTCTGTTTCCGCTTCTGTGTACGCTTTTGAGAAAGCAAGCTCTCCTCATCGGTATGCTCCTCTGTTTTGTGCTGATCGGTCCATTTGCGCGGGTACACGCCCAGAACGAGCTCTGGGCAGATTATGGCTATCTTTCCTGCATGGACGGGATTGCGTTTGGCTGTCTGGCAGCGATGATTGCCGCAAAAATGAAGTTGAGCGGTAAAACAAATCTGACGTTCAAGATCAGCGGAGCGTTCCTCTGCTTGCTCATCACCATATTTCGCGGTACTGCTGCCCGGATCGGATTTTATAAAGTTGGTCTTGATGTTACGGTGCTGGAGATTGGAAGTGCGCTGCTGCTGATAGCGTTACAGCAGAGTTCTGAAAATGATCCTGGGAGCAAGTCGATTTCAAATAAACCGATCAGCGCATTCAGCTTGAAGCGTATCGGACGTACTCTGTATCGCTCAACAGCTTTTCTGCGCTGGTTTGGACGCAACAGTTACGAGGTTTACCTCACCCACATGTTTGCGGTCTGGCCCATGGTGGGTCTCTTCTTCTATTTTCATCAGAGCATTCATCGGGCTCCGCTCTGGTTACTGGGCACGCTGGTTTTGGCAGGAGGGATGGGGTATCTGATAGCCCGTTTTTATTCTGAACCGCTCAATCGTTGGTTAAGAACAGGGCTGACCAATTTTGAGCCACGACGCAGCGCAGCATCGGCGGGGGACTGATTGTTCAGGCTGCCTTGCGACCGTCTTCCTTCCGCACATCGTCCGTCCGCCAATCTTTCTTCTGCGTACCAGCGTCTTCTTTGCCAGGCAGAGCGCCGGTCTGCTGGATTGTGAGATTCATGGTGCTGGAGCCGATGTCGATGTCCTGGCGCTCACGGATTTGCCGGAAGATTTCTGTAAAGATGTAGCTACTAGCGGCGCGCCGCTTCTTGGGGTCCACTAGATAGCGTAGCGTGAGCTCCACCCAATTGTCGGTGACCTTAAGGAATACCACCGGCTCAACTTCAAAGCGAGGCACCATGAAGATGCGCTCCATCCTTTCGATTTGTGGCCCTGCATCGTGCATGAATTCGCGCGTGTATTCGCCGCCGACGGCCTTTAGCATCTCCGACGCAGCCTTGGCGTTGCTGGCGTAGGTGAGCGGCAGCTTGACTTCGTCCCAGATGTAGGCGAAATTGCGGGTGTAATTGAAGACGGATGTGCCAAACACCTGTGCATTGGCGAACTGTATGATGCGGCCGCTATACTGGTCGCCGCCAATCCAGTTCCCGATTTCCATCATGCGTGTGTAGAAAAATCCCACGTCGATTACGTCACCGCTCAGCTTATTGATTTCAATGCGGTCGCCTACGGTGTACATGTGGCCAAAGAAGATGGCAATTCGTCCGGCAATGCTCAGCAGCGGTTCGCGCAAAGCCACCGCAAGCCCGGCGCCGATCAACCCCAGAAACGTGCTGGCGTGCGGGACCAGCTTGGCCCACAATCCAATAATGATGGCCCCACCTATCACGACGACGATCGTTGTCAGCAGGCGCTGCCGCCGGTATTGCTCTTTGGGACTGGGTGCGTGCGCGCCGATATACTTGTGCCCCAGCCCGAGCACGATCCAGCCAATCACAAGGACGCCGAGGGTCCCGAATACCGAAATAGGATGCGGCACAAATTCCATATTTGATTAAGATGCAGCTTGCATAATATGCGAAATGTGAGCTGCCCAAGCTGAGGTCTCTCGCACTGACTGGCTGAGATCCAGTTTTTAGAGTAGCGGGTATGTATAGCTCAATCGGCTTCGTCAGGTACGCCCAGCTTGCCCAGCCGATACCGGAGCGCATTGCGCGAGAGTCCCAGCAATCGCGCTGCCTGGCTCTTATTGCCATTGGCGCGGCGAAGCGCTTCGCGGATCATATTGTCTTCCCATTGCTCCAGAGTCATGCCTTCGGGAAGAAATTGCCCAGCCGAAGATGAAGCAGCGCCGCCAGCTTTGCTCTGCCTCGTATCAAGGTGAATGTCTTTCTCATCGATCATCCGGCCTGCTGAGAGCGCTACTGCACGCTCCACGCTATTTTCAAGCTGGCGAATGTTTCCCGGCCAGTGATATTCCATCAAGGCGTCGAGTGCGGCGGGCGTAATCCCTTCAATCTCTTTGTCGTTGTCTGCGGCAAAGCGGACAAGAAAGTGGTTCACCAGTTCAGGAATATCTTCCTTGTGCTCGCGAAGCGGCGGAATATCGATCGGCACAACATTCAGCCGATAATAAAGGTCTTCACGAAATGTGCCTTCTTCCAGCGCGGCGCGAAGATCGCGATTTGTGGCTGCAAGCATGCGTATGTCCACTTTCAGTGTCTTGGTTCCACCCAGGCGCTCAAACTCGCGTTCCTGTAGGACGCGGAGCAGCTTCGCCTGAATGGCGGCGGGCACGTCACCGATCTCATCGAGAAAGAGGGTTCCTTTATCCGCCAGCTCAAATTTGCCGGGCTTGCTGGCCAGCGCGCCGGTAAAAGCTCCACGCTCAAAGCCGAAAAGTTCACTTTCAAAAAGCGTGTCAGGGATGGCAGTGCTGTTGATCTTGATGAATGGGCCGGATGCCCGCCGGGAATTCTGGTGAATGGCCCGCGCGATCAGATCTTTACCTACGCCACTTTCACCGCCGATGAGCACCGTGGAATTTGTTGGCGCGACGCGCTCCACCAATGCAAGTACTTCCTGCATCTTCTTGCTGTGGCCAACAATATTCTGGAAATGGTAGCGCTTGCCCAGGGCCTCTTTCAGCCGCATGTTTTCATCGCGAACCTGCTGGACGTCAAGCTCCTTATTGATCACCAGCTTCATTTCGGCCATGGTGAAGGGTTTCAGCACATAGTCGCTGGCGCCGGCTTTCATGGCGTCTACAGCAGTTTCAACGCTGCCGTATGCTGTCATCACAATGAATGGCAAGGCGGGGTTCAAGCGCTTCCCTTCCTGCAAGAACTCAAGTCCGTTCATGCCCGGAAGCTTCAAGTCGGTCAACACCAGGTCTGCGGATACTTTTCGCAGATGCAGCAATCCACTTTCAGCATCGCCAGTAGCATGAATGCTGTGCCCGTCCTCACCCAGGCTGATTTCCAGCAGCCGACGCATTCGGGGCTCGTCTTCAACGATAAGAATGTTCGCCATAGGTCAATTTGTTTTTATTCGTGATTCTTCTTGCGGAGCTGTTACTGCGGGAAATTCAACCCGAAAGCAGGCCCCGTGCCCCGGCTCGCTCACAAGCTTGAGAGAGCCTCCGTGAGCGTCGACAATTTTGGAGACAATCGCCAACCCCAGCCCAACACCTGACTTCTTTGTCGTGACAAAAGGATTGAAAATCTGTTCTTTCATTTCAGCGGGAACACCCGGACCACTGTCCTCAATTTCCACCACAACGCCCGGAGCTTCTGCTTTTTCGTCGGACGAACGAAGCCTCACGCGCAACTCTCCACCTTCTTCCCCCATGGCTTCGCAGGCATTCATAAAAAGATTGGTAAAGACCTGATCGCACAAATCATGGTCGAGCATGACCTGCGGCAACCCAGGAACAAAGTCACGTTTTATGCTGACTCGTTTACATGCGCCCTGTTCGGAAACCGTCTTCAGACACCGTTCTATAACCGTGGCTAGATCATAGGCGCCCAGATCGAGCTGAGATGGCCGGGCAAAATCAAGGAAGCGACTCACCAGGGCGCTCACCCGATTCACTTCAGTGTAAATATATCCAGCGAGTTCTTGCGCGAGCGGATTTGTGTTGTTCAGCTTTTGAGTAAGTATTTCCGCCGAACCTTTGATCACGCCGAGCGGGTTGCGTATCTCATGCGCGAGACCGGCCGAAAGTTGTCCCAGAGCCGCCAGCCTTTCCGCTCTGCGTGCCTCGTCCTGGGCAAGCTTTAGGTTGCGATTCGCCTCAGTAAGTGTTTCAGAAAGAAGCTGATACCGCCGAACCTGCAACCGATACTGCATCACAAAGCGATTGACCGTCATGGCCACAAGAAAGAAGAACAGGACGCGCATCAACAGTTCAGACATGCTGTTGGCGGTGATGGTGAAGTGGAGATTCGCCTGATAAAGATAGGAACTGTAGGCTAGCGAAGCAGCCAGCGTCCACAGCAGAGTGCCTACCGGCCCAAAATACATGGCGGCAGTCATTACCGGCAGGTAGTAGATAGGATAATAACCGCTGTTAATGGCAGCCGAATCACCTGTGTGATTGATGAGAACAGTGGCTAGAACGAGCTTAACGAGCACAGCCATCGCCGGACCAGGCTTTCCCGCAAGGCGTATGAATTGGTTCTCCAGCAACTGGAAGATCCCAATGATCAGCAAAATAAGTTGCTTATGTAATTCGGCAACAGGCGGTATAAGCGCAAGTCCGCCAAGAAAGATCAGCCAAAGAACATCAAGCCAACGCGGAGTAGCGCGTTCTGTCATAGGGAAGGTTTGAATGTATCACGAGAAGGGCTCGCCTCGGGAGCCGACCGCCTGGTCAGTTTTCTTTATCAAGTATTGCGCGAATTTTTGCGCTTAACGCTTGGAAAGTGAAGGGTTTCTGGAGAAAGCAGGAGGGATCCAAAGCAATTCCGTGCCGCCACACGGCATCATCGGCATAACCCGAAATCAGGAGCACGCTGGTTGCAGGACGCGTTTTGCGCACATGATCCACTAATCCGCGGCCGCTCACCTTGGGCATCGCAATGTCAGAGATCAGCAAAGAAATCGAGCCGGTGTAGCGGTCACAAATCTCGATCGCTTCTTTTCCGTCTCCAGCAGTAAGAACCCGGTAACCACAACTCTCCAGATACTCGCCTGATGCGTTGCGCAGATCTTCTTCGCTATCAACCAGAAGAATGGTTTCGTGCCCTAGCACGTGTGAGCGTTTCCTGTATTCCGCCGGAGCTGGATTCAGATCACTGCCGTTAATCACCGGCAGATAGACATTGAAAATTGAACCGCGCTGTTCCTCTGACTGCACGGTAATGTAGCCACCGCTTTGCTTCACAATTCCATATACCGTGGAAAGTCCCAACCCGGAACCGGTCTTTTTGGTGGTAAAGAAGGGCTCAAAAATCCGCGATTGGACTTCCGGGTTCATGCCGATGCCAGTATCACCGATGGATAAACGTACATATTCGCCCGGCGGCAGTTCTGGCTGATCATTCGAACTGCGATAATGATCGATTGTAATCGCCAGAACTCCACCCTCAGGCATGGCTTCGCGGGCATTGGCCGTCAGGTTCATGATGACCTGTTCCATCTGGCTTTGGTCGGCACGCACCAAACCAATATTCTTTGCGGCTTGAATGCTGATCTGCACTTCCGCACCGACCAGGCAATCCACCATGCTGCTAACGCCCTCCAGCACCGTGGCCAAATCCAGCAACTTAAGCGACATCACCTGCTTGCGCCCAAAGGCAAGAAGCTGCCGTGTAAGGGAGGCCGCTTTTTCCGTTGCAGAGATAATTTTTTCGGCGCGGACGCGTTCCGCCGGGCTGGACGCGCTGGATTCAAGAAGCTCTGCGTGGCCACTGATAATGCCGAGAATATTGTTGAAATCGTGGGCTACCCCGCCGGCCAGACGGCCTACAGCTTCCATTTTTTGTGAATCCCGCAGTTGTTCTTCCATGTCCTGTTGTTCGGTAATATCACGCAGCATAGCCAGATGCTGGCCGGGAAGAATATTCGCTGTAAAACAATAATCCACCAACCTCCGTGACCTGTTCTTCAAGTGTGCCCAGAACTGGCCTCGACCGCTTTCGGACGATCTCAGCTCCGCCCACACTTGCTCAAATCCCTTTTCGCAGAAGTCACACAGGCGGCAACCGATCAGCTCAGTGCGCCGGAGATTTACCAGGGCCGCCGCAGCAGTGTTCGCTTCCAGGCAGATGCCGTCATCAGCGAAGATTACTATGCCTTCCAGGGAATTCTCAAAGATGGCGCGGACGGTGGCTTCGCTCTGCCGCAAGGCTTCTTCAGAACGCTTGCGTTCGATGGCATAGCGGATGGAGCGCAGGAGAAGCCGTCCGTCAAACGTCCCTTTTACCAGATAGTCCTGTGCGCCCTCGCGCACCGTCTTGATCGCCAGATCTTCATCATCTGAACCGCTCAAGACCAGAATGGCAGCGCGAGACGCTGCCTGCCGAATGCGATAAAAGGTGTCATAACCGGCGCTATCTTCAAGGTTAAGGTCAAGGAGGATTACATCAGGATGGTTCTTTTCAAGATGTCTCAAAGCTTCAACCATGCGGGTGACATGTTGGCATTGCAAGGCCGCAGTGGGCAAACGCAACAATCCCGTAATGAACTTTGCATCCACCGCGTTGTCCTCGACCAGCAGTACTCTAAGGAGTTCTGTTTGCCGAGAATCCATCACCAGCGTTGACATCGTTACATCCACTCCTTCACTCTCAATGCTCCGATTTGCGGGCCCACGCTAGCGCGTTAGCCCATTTTGCAACATAGCACGCAATGTCTGATGCAATACATTTATTTCTTTTTTGAGGTTTTCCAGCAACATCCCGCTTTCAGCCATTGATCCGGCCTGCCCATCTTTCTCTAGTCGCAGTGCGATATTGGTAGCGGCGTGTGCGGAAAACTGAAGCAGCGATCCTTTAATCTTGTGGCTGGATTTTTCCAGTTCAGAGGGCGAACCCTGCTGGATTGCCTTTTCAATCCTAGCCAGCATTCCAGGAACTTCCGCGGCAAACAAATCCACCAACTCGCGGAGCAAGGTCAAATCGCCATGCACCCGATCCAACAATGCCTGCGGATCAAAACCGTCGCTGTTCAACAAATTTACCCTCTAATTCAACTCTGCTTTTGATCCAAGAGCATAGGCAATTGTTCCCAGTGAATGGCGAAGCTTTGCTTTTATAAAGCGCCGAGGTCTTTTGCAGCAGTAAAAACTCTCAGCCGGAATCCATTACGATAATTTGCGATGATAAATATGTAGCGTGAAGATTGTTCTTTTCGTACTTTCGAAAACTCGGATAGCAACACTGATTCATCTTACAATTTAGATCAAATAAGAATTATCTTAGGGCACCAGGCCCTCGGTGTAGTCGCCACCAATGCAACATTTGGATGGCATTCCCGAGTTTGATTACGATTCCCTGCTGTGGGGCGAGCGGCAAATTCGGAGCGTGACCAACATGACGCGCTCAGATGCCCGTGACTTTCTGCAAATGCGGGTTGAGATCAATCGTCCCAAGCTCACGGTGTTCTCTCTTGATCAGGCAAATGACGCTCTGACTGCCATAAAGAATGATTCAATTGATGACGTAGCCGTTATTGTTACGGGGAACGATTGAATCCCCGATGCCAGTAGGAGTTCGCGACGCGATTATTGCTTTCCTGGTTTAACGGGTAACTTTGAGACAATTTCCAACGTGGTAACAGCAAATTCCTCGCCATTACGCTGTCCAGTTACCTGTAGCAGCCAGCTGCCTTCCATATGACGTCCATTTACGAGCCTTGCAGCAAGCTGGTTGCCGCGCTTATCGAAACGAAGAACATAATTTTTTGGGGAAGACAAAAGCAATGCGTACCCACTTTCACGGCAGGCAGGCATTTGCAGGCACTTCTTTGTGTGTTTGGCCCCTAGACTCGAGAGTTGGGCTGCTTCTTCCTTTACGCAGACTGTATCGACCAAATATCCACGCACGGATTCCTTAGGACCCGGCTTTGTGCTCAAGTCCGCGCTGCGGGCATTGCCGACCAACAAAGCGACCACACAACAACCTATATAGAGGAAAGGAATGGAGGAACTCATAACATCTCAATCCGCCGTAGCGGATTATCCCTCCAACCAGGTGTTCAGGATCGACTTGGCGACATTTATATCAGACAGTACGCCGCTAAGACTCCAGGCAATTGTCCGCTGCTTAATGCCCAAAATCATCGGTGCCCCGGTGAGTTTCATCAGAGTGAACGCACTTCTGTTGGTATCGGCATACCAAGTGGCAGTGCCGAGGTCGGGAAAGCGCGACTGAGCCGTTTTCAGATCGTCAGTGGTGCCGCCGACAATAATCACGGCATGCGCGGCCAGAGTTGGATACTGATCTTTCTTCAATAAGCGTAGCAGGTTATCACTGAACTGATTGCGGGGCTGGATATAAATAATAAGCCAGTTGCCCGTGGTGGGCAGGGCCGAGCTTTTCACCGCAGTGCCATCGGCTGCAGTCAACTGTATATCCGGCAGCGGCACCGGCTCAATGGCTACCGCTATCATCGATAATAAAAAGACCATCCCCAGAGTAACTGCAAATGCGCGTAAGAGCTTCTGTTGAACCATACA
>DATBVH010000394.1:0-2899 GCA_036515395.1 Candidatus Angelobacter sp. | reverse complement strand
CCCCGCCGTATTGCATGCCTATGACGGCACATCACTGCAAGAGCTATACAACAGCGCCCAAGCCGGAACGCGTGATACTGGCGGTAAAGCATTGAAATTTACCTCTCCCACCGTCGCCAACGGTCACGTTTACGTGGGTGGGGCAAACCAATTGACCGTCTACGGCTTACTGCCATAACCCTGAGAGCAACCTAGAGAAAAAGAGAGGCGCAGAAAACTGCGCCTCTTGTGCTTTGTGAAGGAACGATGAAACTTACTTATCGCCTTGTCGACATCTTTGCGTGCGCTGCTGCGGCCTGCTTCTGCTCAACCGAGGGCGCTGGTGGCTCCTGCGCCACGATATGCAAGCCCAGCTCTTTTCTCAATTCAGCCTCCAGCTTTGCCATCATGTCTTTGTTGTCTTTCAGGAACTGTTTTACGTTCTCTCGTCCCTGGCCAATGCGTTCGCCTTTATAGCTGAACCAGGCGCCGGATTTCTCCACAATTTCCTTGGCTACCCCTAGGTCAAGCAGATCGCCTTCGCGGGAAATACCTTCGCCATACATGATGTCAAATTCGGCTTCGCGGAAGGGAGCGGCAGTCTTGTTTTTTACCACTTTGATTTTGGTCCGATTGCCAACCACCGCATCACCATCCTTGATGGCGCCAATGCGGCGGATATCGACTCGCACGGACGAATAAAACTTGAGTGCGCGGCCACCAGTGGTGGTCTCAGGATTGCCGAACATCACGCCGATCTTTTCGCGGATCTGGTTGATGAAGATCAGGCAGGTGCGCGACTTGGAAACGATTCCGGTCAGCTTGCGCAGGGCTTGTGACATCAGGCGGGCCTGCAGACCCATGTGGCTGTCGCCCATTTCGCCTTCCAGTTCGGCTTTAGGCACCAGAGCGGCTACGGAATCGACCACCAGCACGTCAATGGCGTTAGAACGAACGAGCGCCTCGGCGATTTCGAGAGCCTGTTCGCCATAATCCGGCTGGGCAACCAGTAGGTTATCCACGTCCACGCCGAGCTTTCGGGCGTAAATGGGATCCAGAGCATGCTCGGCGTCAACAAAGGCCGCCATGCCTCCAGTCTTCTGCGCCTCAGCGATTACCTGCAGCGCCACGGTGGTCTTGCCGCTGGATTCCGGGCCAAAAATCTCAATCACGCGGCCGCGGGGAAAGCCCCCAACGCCAAGAGCGGCGTCAAAGGAGATTGAACCGGTAGAAATCACTGCGATGGGGACAATAGCTTCCTTGCTCCCCAGCCGCATAATGGAACCCTTGCCAAACTGCTTTTCTATTTGAGAGAGCGCAAGATCTATCGCCCTGGTTTTTTCCTGTCTTTCATCGGCCATTCATTCTCTCCATCGCCAGCCCCTTAGAAAGAGACTCTTGTTTTAAGTGTAAGTGCGGTTTGGTTTCCCTGTTTGGGAACCCAAATACATTTTTATCATACAGCGAATAAAAGGGGAATTTTTATTTTATCGGACGCAAAAACGCTCCCGGGCCTGAAACCCGGGAGCGGAGCCGACAGGAACAAACTCGGGTTACCAGTACTTGAGCGATACGTTATCAACCCATTCTTTGTAAGCAGCGTGGTTGCCGCGCAGATCGAGCTGGACAGCGACATTCAGCTCATTCACGCCAGAAGGGCGGGCGGAATAGCTGCGGTTTACGTAATGCGTTACGCCGTCATAGGTGAGGGAAACATAAGTGACGTAGTTGCCGTTGCGTTTAAACTGCCAGGTCAAGTGGTGCCATTTATAGGCCGAAGGCATGGAGCACTGAATGCCGGTGTGAATCCAATTGCCATTGGCGTTGCCCCAGACGTCCCATTGGCCGGCGGCGATGTTGCACTGTGTGCCGAAGATCCAGCGGCGGCTGCCGTTAGCCTGGTTGGTGTCGAATTCCAAAGCCTGGGCGTTCTGAGGCGCAGTCAGGTAGAAGTCCACGTCGTACTTAAGGTTATAAGCACCATTAGCTGCGCCCAGCTGCTTCCACCACAGGGCATCAGCGTAGGGATTGGTACTGGCTATCGAAAAGACTCTGGACATTCCGCTCATGGAGGGCGATGAGGTAGTTGCTGTAGAGATGGAGGCACCCGGACCGGCGGCATTGGCGCCGGCACAAGCCACACAATTTTGCCACCCAGTCATTCTCTGGATCTGACTCTTGACTGTCTGGGCGGATGAACGAAGCGAAGTGGCCGCCAAAAGGAACAGTGCAACTGCGAGAATGGAAACGCTTTTGTTTATTTTTTTTACTGTCACTACTTTTACTCCAGGGGATTTGTTTGCCGCGCGATTTCCTACGGCGAAGCTGACTTTAACGAGCGATCTACTCTGCTTCAACCCTTTTCGGCCTCGCGCGCGAGAAACCAAAAATCGCGAACTACTAGGTGATTACGGCAATTACTTAGTTCCAAAAAACAAAAGGAGCGGAATCAAATCCGCTCCCTTTCGTATTCATGAATGTTAATGGCTATTAACACTCGCGACCTGTTTTTGAGGCAAGTTCCCTCTGGACAGAGCACCCTTAACACCACCAGAGCACTACCAGTATGTGAGGGTGACTTTGTCCAGCCATGTGGAATAGGCGTGCATGGCGGAATCTCCATCCATCTGAAAGGCCACATTCATTTCATGGACGCTCGAGCCCCGCGCCGGATAACTGCGGTTTACATAGTGAGTGACCCCGTCATAAGTGAAGCCGACGAAGATCACGTTGGTGGCAGTCCGTTGAAATTCCCAGGTGAGATGGTGCCAAACAAAAGCCGTTGGAGCCGAACAGGCAATCCCGGTTGAAAGCCAATTGCCTGCGGCGTTGCCCCACACGTCCCAGTGCCCGCCCTTGATGTTGCATTGTGTGCCGTAGATGAATTTATGCACAGCGTTGGATTGGTTGTTATCAAACT
>DATBVH010000393.1:0-7059 GCA_036515395.1 Candidatus Angelobacter sp. | reverse complement strand
AGGCAAGCTGGCGGTTAAATGCTGCAAGCTCCACCATGACAATCCCAAGCGCTGTATCTTCTGCGGCGCCAATGGAGGTTTTGCATCATGACCGGCACTCATTATGACGTCATCATCATCGGAACCGGCGCGGGCGGCGGCACGCTGCTGCACAAGCTGGCTCCCAGCGGCAAGCGAATCTTGGTGCTGGAACGCGGTGGTTTCATCCCGCGCGAGAAAGACAACTGGAGTTCGCGCGCGAATGTGATGGAAGAAAAATATCACGCGCCAGAAAAGTTTCTGGATTCACAGGGCAAAGAGTTTCAGCCCGGCACGCATTACTACGTTGGCGGGAACACAAAGTTTTACGGTGCCGCTTTGTTCCGCTTTCGCGAACAGGACTTTGGCCAAGTAAAACACAAAGGCGGCATCTCCCCTGCCTGGCCAGTTAGCTACAACGATTTTGAGCCGTACTACACCGAGGCTGAATACCTCTACCTGGTTCATGGCGACCGGGGCAGTGATCCCACAGAGCCATGGGCCAGCAAACCTTATCGTCGGCCTGCGGTAAGTCATGAACCACGTATGCACCAGGTGGTGGACGGTTTTGCAAAGCTTGGCTGCAAGCCGTTTCCAGTCCCTCTGGGGATTCTGATTGATGAAAAGGACCCACACGCCAGCAAGTGCATACGTTGCAGTACCTGCGATGGATATCCCTGTCTTGTGCAAGCGAAGGCTGACGCGCAAACGATTTGCGTTGAGCCAGCGCTCGAGTATCCGAATGTCACGTTGCTCACGAACGCTTATGTCGAGCGACTGGAAACAGACAATAGCGGAACCAAAGTCTCAAAAGTAATCGTGCAGCGCGAAGGCGTGCAAGAGGAATACTCTGCCGATATCGTTGTTTCTTCCGGTGGCGCAATCAACTCCGCCGCACTGTTGCTGCGCTCTGCCAATAGCGCTCATCCCAGGGGTCTGGCCAACAGTTCAGACCAGGTCGGGCGCAACTATATGGCGCACAACAACACTATCCTGTTTACTTTTTCACTCACGCCTAACCCTACACTCTTTCAGAAAACCCTGGCCATCAATGATTTCTATTTCGGCGACAAGGACTGGAACTTCCCCATGGGACACATTTCCATGGTCGGCAAGTTTGATGGCCCCATGTTCAAGCCCGGCGCACCGTCTTTTGTTCCTGTGGCCGTCTTGAACCAGATGGGCAAGTACTCTATCGATTTCTGGCTCACCTCAGAAGACCTGCCAGATCCCAACAACCGGGTGACTGTCAATGCCCGCGACAGAACGGTGCTTACGTACAAAGAAAACAATCTTGAGGCCCATGCCCGACTCGTGGCCAAGGTGAAGCACCTGATTGGCCAATGGCAGACCGGCCTGCATTTTGAAAAATCGGGAAAGATTCCCTTGGGTGGCGTGGCACACCAGTGCGGCACAACCAGGTTCGGCCACGATCCAAAGACGTCTGTGATCGATATCCATTGCAAGGCCCATGATCTGGATAATCTCTACATTGTTGACGGAGGATTCTTCCCTTCCAGCAACGCGGTCAATCCCGCGCTCACCATCATGGCAAATGCTTTGCGCGTGGGCGATCATCTGCTTCAACGTCTTGCAGCGGCAGCCACGGTTCAAGAAGAGATTGCCGTTCAGCAAAAAGTCGGAGCACTGGCATGAAGCGCTTGCTGCACGCAGCCTTCATTCTCACGCTCCTGATCGCATTCAGGTCAGGAGCAGCAGGCGAACAACCGCTCGTTGCCGGGGTTGGGCCGGTGGGAGTGACGGTCTCAGACCTGGATCGATCTATTGAGTTCTACACGCACGTTCTGCACTTCAAGAAATTGTCTGAAGAAGAGAATGCCGGTGAGGACCTGGAGCACGTGAAAGGCGTCTTTGGGCTGCGTATTCGCGTGGCGCTTCTGCAACTCGGTGACGAGCAGATTGAATTAACGCAGTATCTTGCTCCCCAGGGTCGTCCTGTGCCGATCGACTCCCGGAGCAATGATGGCTGGTTTCAACACATAGCCATCATTGTCCGTGACATGGATGCGGCCTATGCGTGGCTGCGCCAGAACAAAATCCAGTTTGCCAGTAGCGGCCCGCAGACATTGCCGGCGTGGAACAAGAACGCCGGTGGCATCAGGGCCTTTTACTTCCGCGACCCAGACAATCACGTACTCGAGGTGTTGTGGTTTCCCGAAGGCAAGGGCCTGCCCAAGTGGCACCAGCCGGGAAATGATCTGTTTCTCGGTATCGACCACACCGCGATTGTAGTAGGCAATACGGAAGCAAGTCTCCATTTCTATCGTGATTTGCTCGGCTTGATGGTAGTCGGCACAAGCGAGAACTACGGGACCGAGCAGGAACACCTGAACAACGTTGCTGGCGCTCGTGTGCGAATCACTTCTCTGCGAGCATCGCATGGCCCAGGCATTGAGTTTCTGGAATACGTTGCGCCTCGCGATGGACGCTTGATCCCCGCCGATCTGCATGCGAATGACCTGGCGCACTGGGAGACCACATTAATAACCAGTTTTGCGGCATCGGAATGGAACGGCAGCCTGCCAAATGTGGAACGGATTTCATCACGGCCGGAAAACGTCAATGTTGATGGCGGCCTGTTCACGGAATTCATGGTGAAAGACCCAAACGGACACGCAGTCCTACTGCAGTCACCGGCTGCGGCAAACAAGAACATGTCCCGTTGAACCTAAGACAATTTTTAAAATTGAGGAACTTGTCATGACGCAGGAAGAGAAACGACTTCAAGAATCGCAGGATCGAATCAACCACTGGAAACGCTGGGGACCGTATGTGAGCGAACGCGCCTGGGGTACTGTGCGCGAAGACTACAGCTCCTACGGTGAGGCGTGGGATTATTTTCCGCACGATCATGCGCGTTCCCGGGCTTATCGCTGGAATGAAGATGGAATCGCTGGCATCTGCGATCGTCACCAGCGACTTTGCTTTGCCATTGCGCTTTGGAATGGACGCGATCCGATCTTGAAAGAACGTCTCTTTGGTCTCACGGGCAATGAGGGCAACCACGGTGAGGATGTAAAGGAATATTACTTCTACCTGGATTCCACGCCAACGCATTCTTACATGAAGTATCTGTACAAGTATCCCCAGGCGGAATATCCATATACGCGACTGCTGAAAGAAAACCGCAGCCGCGGGAAGGACCACCCCGAGTTTGAATTGATTGATACCGGCGTGTTCGAGGAAAACCGTTACTTTGACGTCTTCGTGGAGTATGCAAAGGCGGGAATCGAAGATATCTGTGTTCGCGTAACCATCGCCAATCGCGGTCCGGAAGCAGCTGACATTCACCTGCTGCCGACGCTGTGGTTTCGCAACACGTGGTCATGGAACACAAACAAGGTGAAGCCAACGCTACGCCTTGATGCCGGTTCCGGAGCGATTCAGGCACAGGAACAGGAAATAGGCACTTACTGGCTGTACGCCGACAAGGGCGGCGAGCCGCTGTTCACGGAGAACGAAACCAATCTGCAACGGCTCTACAATGCCGACAACGCATCGGCGTTCGTCAAGGACGCATTTCACCGGTATGTAATTAACGGCGAAAAAAGCGCGGTCAACCCTGCCCTGCAAGGCACCAAAGCTGCGATCCACTACAAGCTGACCGTTCCAGCCGATGGAAAAATAACAGTCAACCTTCGCTTGCAGCGAAGCAAAACCGCGATCTCGCCTGTTCAGGCACTTGGCTCGGAATTCAAGACGATTTTCGCGCAACGCAAGCGGGAAGCCGACGAGTTCTACGCTAGCGTGATTCCAGAGGCTGCCGACGCTGATACCCAGAACATCATGCGCCAGTCATTCGCAGGTTTGTTGTGGAGCAAGCAGTATTACCACTATGAGGTGCGGCAATGGCTGAATGGCGATCCTGCCACGCCCAAGCCCCCCGAGGGTCGCAAAGATGGCCGCAATCATGCCTGGGCGCACATATACAACGCTGACATCATTTCCATGCCAGACAAATGGGAATATCCGTGGTACGCCGCGTGGGACCTGGCATTTCACTGTGTGTCATTGGCCCTGGTGGACCCTGAGTTTGCCAAAGAACAACTCTTGCTCATGCTACGAGAGTGGTACATGCATCCCAACGGACAGATCCCGGCTTACGAGTGGGCGCTTGGCGATGTGAATCCACCAGTGCATGCGTGGGCCGCCTATCAGGTTTTTCAGATTGATCGAGCAAGAAATGGTGGACATGGCGACACTCAATTTCTGTCCCGCGTGTTCCACAAACTTCTGCTCAACTTTACCTGGTGGGTCAATCGCAAAGACGTGGAAGGCATGAACGTGTTTCAAGGCGGCTTCCTGGGGCTGGACAATATTGGGGTTTTTGATCGCAATAGCGTGCTGCCCGGCGGCGGACACCTTGAACAGTCTGACGGCACCAGTTGGATGGCCATGTACTCGCTTGACATGATGGCCATAGCGCTGGAGCTCTCGCGCGATGACCGCACATATGAAGATGTAGCCAGCAAATTCTGGGAACACTTCATTTATATAGCGCGCGCGATGAACCATCTGGGAGATGACGGGCTAAGCCTGTGGAACGAGGAAGATGGCTTTTTCTATGACGTCCTGCACTCATCTGACGGCGCCACCACGCCGTTGCGCTTACGCTCGCTGGTTGGTCTCATGCCCCTTTACGCTGTGCAGACCATGAATCCCGAACTGTTGGAGTCCATGCCGGCTTTTAAACGACGGCTGGAGTGGTTCATCGACAATCGAACCGACCTGACCGGCAATCTGGCCTGCATGCGCACAGAGGGACACAAGGAGCGGCGTTTGTTTTCCGTGGCGAGCCGTCCTCAACTCGAGAGAATTCTGCAGGTCATGCTCGATGAAAATGAGTTTCTGTCTCCTTACGGGATTCGTGCGCTCTCCGCTTATCACCGCGACCATCCTTATATGGTCGAACTTAACGGCCAGAAGCATTCAGTCCGCTATGAGCCTGGGGAATCCAGTACTGGGTTGTTTGGCGGTAATTCCAACTGGCGAGGGCCAATCTGGTTTCCGGTGAACTACCTGCTGATCCAGTCACTGCGCAGGTTCCATGACTACTATGGTGAATCACTTCGCGTTGAATGCCCCACCGGCTCTGGACAGCTAATGAATTTGAATGAGGTGGCCGACGAGATCAGCCGCAGATTGGTCAGCACGTTTCAACGCAATCGCCAGGGACGCAGGCCGGTCCTCGGGACAGACGCAAGATTACAGTCAGATCCACAGTGGCGGGATTATGTGCCCTTCCACGAGTATTTCCATGGCGATACGGGAGTAGGTGTTGGAGCAAGCCACCAGACAGGCTGGACCGGGCTGGTAGCAAAAATGATTGATGAACTTTTCATGAAACAAAAAGACTCTGACCGAATCACAACGGCAGCGGCACAAGCCAGCTAAAAAGGAGCATCCATCGTGAAAGCTGTCGCAGTTTTTCCCGGCAAGGTCAACAGCGCCCATCTTGCCAACCTTGATCAACCCGACATTAAGTCAGTCCCTAATGGCCGCGGTGTTCTGGTACGCGTTCTTCGCGTTGGTGTGGACGGAACCGACAAAGAAATCAATGCAGCCGAATATGGCGCCGCGCCTCCCGGCTACGATTTCCTGGTTACCGGACACGAAGGATTGGGCGTTGTGGAAAAAGTTGGCGCCAACGTAACCGAGTTCAAGCCGGGCGACTACGTGGTTGCCACGGTGCGCCGGCCGGGCCACAGTATTTACGACCTCATAGGAACCAACGACATGACCACGGACGATACTTATTTCGAGCGTGGCATCAATCTACTTCACGGCTATCTAACAGAGTTCTATGTTGACGACGCAGAATACATCGTGAAGGTCCCACCGACATTGCGCGATATCGGCGTTCTCCTGGAGCCGTTCACTGTAGTGCAAAAAGGCATTAGGCAGGCTTATGAAGCACAACGGCGTTTACGTGTCTGGCGTCCGCGCAAGGCTGCGGTCATGGGCGCGGGGACGATCGGATTGCTCGCAGCACTGGCGCTCAAACTTCGCGGTATGGATGTGACCGTTTTCGCGCGTCAGCCGAAGCCTAGCCTCCGTTCGGAATTGCTGCAGCAAATCGAGACCCGTTACATATCTACGGTTGACCAGCCAATACTGGATGGCGCGCAACAATACGGGCCGTTTGATTTGATCTTTGAGGCGACCGGTGCCTCGCAGGTAGTCTTTGAGAGCATGCAGGCTCTCGCTAAGAACGGCGCTCTGGTCCTCTCCAGTGTGACGGGCGGCCACAAGACGGTTGAAGTTCCTGCGGACAAAATCAATTTGGATTTTGTTCTTGGGAACAAGCTGCTTGTCGGCACTGTGAATGCAAATCGTGAGTACTTTGAGTCTGGCGTTCGTGATATGGCGCTGGGGCAAGCAATGTATGCGGGCTGGCTGAATCACTTGCTCACTCATCCCGTGGAAGGTCTGGATAATTATCGCCAGGCATATGAGAAGCTGGAAACGGAGCGGGAAGCAATCAAGGTTTTTTACAAAGTAGCTTCCTTCTGAACGAAAGGCACAATGTGATCACGTTGAATAAGAACGTCTGTACGGACCTGGAATCTGGTCTCAGCCGCGAATGGCTGGAGACCAACGGGCTCGGTGGCTTTGCCTGCGGTACCGTGACCGGAGCGAATACGCGGCGTTATCACGGATTACTCACTGTTGCGCTCAGCCCGCCCGGCGGGCGCATGCTCCTGCTCTCCAAGTTGGAAGAGACGCTTGTGCTCAATGACCAGAGGATTGATCTCTCGACGAATGAGTACGCGAGCGTCATTCATCCTGAAGGGTATCGACTCCTGAGTGGCTTTCGGCTTGATCCTTTCCCGACGTGGACCTTCGAAGTGGAAGGAGTACGTTTAGAAAAGACGGTTTTCATGCTGCAAGGCAGCAACACCGTTCAAGTCGAATACAAGCTCCTGGAGACCCCATCTGGAATTGACGTGAGGCTGGAATTGCGGCCGCTGATTGCTTTCCGTGACTATCATTCCACCACGCACGAGAACGGTGTGATAA
>DATBVH010000392.1:0-3279 GCA_036515395.1 Candidatus Angelobacter sp. | reverse complement strand
GCACACGATTACTCCCAGCCGTCGGCACGAGGGAGCGGATTACGGCTTCGCCATTCTCCGGCCAGGCAAGTCCGATGGCATAGAGCACGTCGACCTTGGTTGTGAACCGAAAGTCCTCGGCTGTGTAGTGCGCGGTGTCGGTATCGTGAAATGATCCGGCGGCTACTTTTGTTGGGCCTTCGCCATAAACCCTCCACGGGCGAGTACCATAGATGGCCTCTCCGTTGACATTCAGCCACCCGCCTACGTCAAGTAAAACGTGCTGCACTTCATCAGGAATGATTCCATCCGAACGCGGGCCAATGTTCAATAGCAGATTGCCATTCTTGCTGACGATATCAATCAGTTGATCAACGACAAATTCCGGTGATTTGAACGTGTCATTTTTGATGTAGCCCCAGGATTTGTTGCTCACCGAGGTATCGGTCTGCCATGCTAGCGGGCGAATGTCGCCCAGTTGTCCGCGTTCTAAGTCGAGAACTGCGGAGTGGTCCTGGATCGCGTAATCCTTGTAGTTGATCACGCCGACATGGTCGCCGTATTTTAGCGAGCTGTTGTAGTAGAACGCGGCGAAGCGTGTCAGATTCGGACGGATCGACGCCTGCCCGATCCACCAATCGAAGTACACGATGTCCGGATGATATTTCTCTACCAGTTCCGCGGACCGCGCCAGCCAGTCGTTCGCCCACGCGGACGAGACATAAGTGAAGTCATCGTTAAGGGGAGTGCCCTGTGGATTCATCATCCAGGTATGGGCGGGACCATAGAGAGCGGCGTACTGAGGGTCATTAATGTCAGAAGGAATTTTGCGGCCTGGTCCAAGGAAAAAATTGTGTTCCACCCTGTGAGACGACAAGCCGAAGTGCAGACCTGCGGCTCGTACTGCTTTGGCCAATTCTCCGGTGGTGTCACGGTGAGGTCCCATCTTGGCGACAGTCCAATCGCTCAGACCGCTGTCATACATCGCAAAGCCGTCATGATGTTCCGCTACGGGGACGACGTATTTTGCGCCAGCTTTTTTGAATAGCTCAGCCCATGCGGCAGGATCAAAGTTTTCGGCTTTGAAATTGGGGATAAAGTCTTTGTAGCCGAACTTATCCTGCGGACCGTACGTCTCGATGTGGTGCTTATATTCAGAAGATCCCTCCACATACATCATCCGTGGGTACCATTCGCTGCCGAAAGCCGGGACTGAATATGTTCCCCAATGAATGAAAATCCCGAACTTCGCGTCCCTATACCATTCGGGCGTTTCGTACTTCTGCAGTGATTCCCAGTCAGGGCGGAACGGGCCTTGGTGGTCCAGAGCATCGACTTCTTTCAGGAGGGCGGCGCGTTGAGCGTCATATTTGCTGCTGGCCTTTTGCCAAATCTGATCGATGCTTTCTGGATCTTGCGAGGCGGTCGGTGCGGTGGCAGTTTGGGCGCTCAGATTGGCAAACGCGCATAGCCCCAGCACCAAAATGCTGACTCTGCGAGCTGACTGCACTAATAATGAAAAATGCGAGAGCATTGTGTTCTTCCCTCAAGCACGATATTGAGTCGCAATTCCGGGCTGTACGAACATGGCCTAGCCCGCCCGGTCGGGCAACGAATCCTGCCTACTGAGCCTCGCCCAGGTCAATCCGTAGAGAGCGACGCCGACAAAACAAACTAAGGGCACTACAAAGCCAATTCGCATTGAATGCAGGTCCGCGATGTGTCCCATGAATGGCGCGGCTATCGCTCCGCCTACGATGGACATCACGATTAGCGACGAACCGAGTTTTGTATGCTCGCCTAGCCCGCGGATTCCTAGAGCAAAAATCGTCGGGAATCCGATCGACATGAAGAAAAAGCTGGCGAACATGGCATACATCCCGGTTTTGCCGCCGCCCATCGTCACCGCCACCAGGGCCACGTTGATAGCCGAGTACGCGGCGAGTACGCGATGTGGTTTGAATTGGCTGATCACTGCACTGCCGCACATGCGCCCAACCATAAACAAAACAAACCCTATGCCACCTAACCATTGCGAAGCCTGCAACCGCGTGACTCCTGGATCATTCTCCAGGACGTAGTTCACACAAAAGCTGAAGATGCCGGTTTGCGCCGCGACATAGAGAAACTGCGCGCCAATCCCGAACGTGAAGTGCTTGCGCCGGAACATATCCCAGTTGCGCGAGACGACCGCGAATGAAAGCACGTACGCCCCGACCAGCAGGATGATCTTCACCGGCTGAAATAGCGCCTGGTTCATCTGCAACAGCGTCCATATCAATCCAAGAATGGGCGCGATGAAGAAATACAGCAGCCCGCAAACCATGGCCAACACAATCGCGATTGTTACCTTCTGCCCCACCGTAGGCTTGATGTCACTCTGAGTTTGCGAACGACGGCTATCATCCTCGACGTGCAACTCTGGGACTGGCGAGAACGCAAACGTGATCAGCAGCAGAACCACGAAACAACCTATGCCCATGTAGGGCGTGGTAAGGCCGCCGTTCGCATTTGCGCTGCCTGCACTTGCAAAAACATAATGGCCGCCGACAATTGGACCCAGAATCCAACCAGCTCCGTTCAGGGTTTGAGCAATATTGATGCGCGTGGGTCCAGCCTCCGGCGCACCGAGCACCGTAGCGTACGGATTGGCAATCGTTTCCAGGCAAGTCATCCCGGCGGCAATAACGAACAGACCCAACAAGAATGCGCCGTAGGTGCCAATCTTCACGGCAGGAATGAACCAGAACGCCCCAGCAGCAATCAACGACAAGCCAACCAGAATGCCGCCTTTATACCCGAATTTTTTTGCGATAAATCCCGCGGGGACCGCCATGAGAAAGTAGGCCAGATAATTCGCCGCCTGCACCAGACCTGATTGCTCCTTATTAATATGCAAGGTGTCCTGAAAATGCTTATTCAGGATGTCAATCATTCCGTTGCAGAAGCCCCACAAAAGAAATAACGAAGTCAGGAGCACGAAAGTGAAGGCAAGGTTTACACCTTGGGCAGTGCGGAACAGACCGCCCTGAGCAATGTCAGAGCGGACCGTGGTTGTTGATGCGCTAACGCCAATATTCATTGTGTCTAGTCCAGTGCGACCAGTATTTTTTTGAAGCTCGAGGGATTCTCACTCCATGACCGCAATGCGCCGGGTGCTTCATCGAGAGAAACCACCAAACTCACCGCCTGCTCCACCGGAAATTTCCGTTCCTCGAGAAGCTTAATGACCGCGTGAAAATCTTCCGGCTGGGCATTTCTCGATCCGAGGATGTCCAATTCCTTTTGTACAAACATCCG
>DATBVH010000391.1:0-5218 GCA_036515395.1 Candidatus Angelobacter sp. | reverse complement strand
TATGCGAAGAGTATGCGGAATTTCGGGAGGGCGTCCGGCGCATGACGGATAACCTTGAGCTGACGCTGGCGGCGCTGGCCGGCCTGGAGCTTTCTGACGCGCGCATCCGCCGCGCCGCCAATCAAGTGAAGCTAAGCGCGTTGCGCTTACTGGCCCTGTGCCGCGAGCTCCCGGAGGCGCTTCAAGGCCCGGAGGATTGGCGGCATAGAATGACGACCATTATGGCCACGTATGAGCAGTTCCGAAATGACGCCGGGCGTCTGTACCGTCTCGCGGCCCCCGCGGCGGCATTCAACCTGCTGCGTTTGGCGTTGTGAGGCAACATTCTGTGAGGCAACAATGGTAAGAGGCAAACGCAAAAAACTGGAGCCTGCTCAGCGGCCCGGCCCTGGTTCGGGAGCAAAAATTGGCACGGTGCTGCTGGATTTGCACGATGCGATCCGCAGCGCCCAGCAGTGCCGGCAAACTCTGCATGCCCTGGGAGTTTCGCGAAAGCAATGGCTCGAGATTGTCCAGGATGTTGATCCGGATATGCGGTTTCTGGCACAGCCGCAGGAACTGGACGTAATTGTGGCCCTCCTGGAAAAAGCCGGCAAACCGTTGGGCCGCGAAGTGCTGGTGCGAACGTTACTTATACAGGGAGGATCTTCGCGGCAGGTCCGTTACAGTATTCATGACTACTTGCGAAACGGGAGCCTAACGCTACACCGGGGCGATAAAATCGGATTGCCGGAGTGGAGCACAACACTTTAATAATCCTGTTTAGTGGGCGTGGCGCAGGTGAGAATTGTGAATCCCAATCTTACGCGCAATCCAATGCCAGAAATTCTTTGGCGACTCAGTTTTCCTGACGTTCTCTCCGAACGTTCTCGCGGCTACGCACTTGTCACAAATGTATGCAGGAGTTTTACCGCGAGGTGAACCAATCAGTTTGTGCACGATCTCCATCGGTGTGTCGCAGAACGAACAGCATCGCCGCGCACTCGGATCGGAGTTGGACGATGAAATTCGATAGGTCGTCCTCGGTTCCGTGACAGGAACTTCTTCTTTTGTCGCCTTAGCCAGAATCGTGCGGCAAATATTCAGGCACTCTTCACAAATGCAGACGGAGCGCCGCGTTGCAGCAGCAGCGCGGACAATGCCTTGTTTCTTCCCGCAAAATGTACATTTCATAATGGATAGCATAACTGTCCCGCCATTCTTCCCGATTGCCGGTTGATTCATGGGCTTGGCAACATAAACATTCTAAGCCAGTTAACGATGAGTGCCCTGGATAAATTCCTAAGGTAAAATTCCTCCTCTTGACGTATATCACAAATTGAAATATTGTTATTGCGATTAGCGATATGAAGCTTGGCGAAAAATTACGCTACCTCAGGCTGATGGAAGGCAATCTTCGCGGCTTTGGGCGCGAGATGACCCAGCAGGAAGTTGTAAAGGCCGTCACTCGCGACCTCAAGATGAAGATCAGCCAGAGTTATCTTTCACAGATTGAAAACGGCGCGCGTCCGCACCTGACCAACAAGACGCGCTTGCTGCTGGCAAAATTCTTCAAGGTCCATCCCGGATACCTGGTGGACGATCCGGAAGGCTTTCACAACGAGCTGATATCGGACGTGAGTGCCGCGGAAGACACGCTTGACCTCTGGTTGATTCAAGGTGCGGAGCGTTTCCGTCGCGATCCGCCGGTGAGCCGTGCGTTGCTCAACCTGGCGAAGCACAAGGATTCACGCAGCTGCCTGGTGTTGATGGAAGCGATTTTGGAAACGCCTGAGTTGGCGGAAAAGCTGTTGCATGTGTTGCGTCCGCAGCAGCAGAAAAATGCTCCTGCGATGAGCGAGGCATAGTTTGCACGAGGTAAAGCCATGAATTGGGAAACTTTTTATCTGATCTGTTTTGTCGTGGGTTTTGCCTATACCGCGTTCTCGTTCCTGAGCGGCACGCTGCATTTCCATCTTCATGTGCCGCATCATTTTCATGGTGGACACGGAGCAGGGCATTCCGGCAGCGGCTCGCACAGCTCAAGCTTCGGCATCTTCAATCCCATGACCATCGCCGTTTTTCTGGCGTGGTTCGGCGGCACCGGATACCTGCTGGTCCATCTGCGCCACATATGGGTATTCGCCGGTCTGGCGCTTTCCACTTTGTCCGGACTGGTGGGCGCCGGAATTGTGTTTGTCTTCGCGGCCAAATATTTCATGGCGCATGAGTCCAGTCTCGACCCCATGGATTTTGAAATGGTCGGCGTACTGGGCAAGGTGAGCGGCAGCATTCGCAATCGCGGTACCGGAGAAATCATTTTTGTGCAGGAAGGCGCGCGCAAGGCTTGCGCTGCCCGCAGTGAAGCAGGTGACGAGATCGCGCGCGGTGAAGAAGTTGTGGTCACACGTTTTGACCAGGGCGTTGCGTATGTGCGCCGCTGGAGTGAGCTTGCAGAAAAAGCCGGTCTTATGCCGGCAGAAGAACAGGAGAAGAGTCTGTGAAAGGTTTAGGAGGATCTATGGAGTGGCAAACAGTTGCAATCTTTGCTGGCATGGCCGTGCTGGCCATCATGCTCGTCATCAGCATGTTGGCCCGGCTGTATCGCAAAGTTGGCCCTAATGAAGCATTGCTCGTATATGGACGCGGCAAAACGCCGCGCGTCGTCAAGGGAGCAGGCACGGTGATCTGGCCGCTCATTGAAAGCTGCCGTCTTCTTTCCCTTGAATTGATGTCTTTCGATGTAGCGCCGCAACAGGACCTTTACACCAATCAGGGTGTCGCCGTAACGGTGGAAGCCGTGGCGCAGATCAAGGTCAAGTCGGATGACATATCGATACGCACGGGCGCCGAGCAGTTTCTTACCAAGACGCCGCCACAGCGTGAAGGCCTGATTCGCCTGGTAATGGAAGGCCATCTCCGCGGCATCATCGGCCAGCTCACGGTTGAGCAGATCGTAAAAGAGCCGGAGATGGTGGGCGATCGCATGCGCGCCACCTGCGCCGGTGACATGAGCAAAATGGGACTTGAAGTCGTCTCATTCACCATCAAGGAAGTTCGCGACAAGAACGAGTACATTGCCAACATGGGCCGGCCTGACGTTGCCCGAATCAAGCGCGATGCCGACGTTGCCGCTGCTGAAGCCGAGCGCGATACGGCCATTAAGAAAGCGGAAGCGCAGCGCGCCGCCGCCATCGCCCGCGCCCAGGCTGATCAGGAACGCGTGCTGGCGGAAACACTTTCCCAGGCCAAACAGGCAGAAGCGACACGTGATCTGGAAGTAAAAAAGGCCGCGTACCAGGAGTTGATCAAGAAACAGCAGGCGCAAGCGGACAAGGCGTATGAAATTCAGCAGAACATCCAGCAACAGCAGGTTATCGCCGAGCAGGTAAAAGTCCAGCTGATTGAAAGAGAACAACAGACCAAGGTGCAGGAAGCGGAAATTGCGCGCCACCAGAATGAGCTGATCGCTACTGTGTTGAAGCAGGCTGAAATTGAAAAGCAACGCGTGCTCAACATTGCGGAAGGCGAAAAGCAGCGCCTTATCGCCGAGGCAGAAGGCCGCGCCAGCGCCATCCGCATGCAGGGTGAAGCTGAAGCGGACATCATCTTCAAAAAAGGTGAAGCTGAAGCCAAAGCCATGAACATCAAGGCTGAAGCCTATCAGGAATATAACCAGGCAGCCGTGGTGGACAAGTTAATCAGTGGTCTGCCGGAAATTGTTCGTGCCATGGCCGCCCCGCTGGCAAATGTGGACAAGATCACCATCGTTTCCACCGGCAATGGGACTACGGCCGGAGCCAGCAAAATTACCGGCGATATGGCCGCGATCGCGGCACAGGTGCCGGCATTGTTTGAGTCGCTCTCAGGCATGAGTATGTCGGAATTGTTCTCCAAAGTGAAACAAATTGGTGACAACTCGCCTAAGCCTGCTCCGGAACTGCCAAGCGGTAGCGATTCCGGCGGCAAAGCTAAGGCTGCGGGCAAGGCATAACACGCTGAGTGTTTCCTCTCAGCGATGGCCGGCGAGTTGGAATGCAGCCAGCTTGCCGGCGGAATAAAAAGCTGCAAGCAGCGATGGAGAAAGGCAATGAAGAAGATTTCACTCATCGGATTGGTCCTGGGCGCGGTGCTGGGAATCGTAGCCGGTCTGATGGCGGGTAGCTGGCTCTTCTGGCTGGGCATGGGACTTGTTGCCGGCGTATTGATCGGATCAGCTGGAGCGCGCCGCAGCCGTTTACCCCGCAGCAATGTAGGCGCAGGAAATCTGAACGTGTAACGGGCCTTGAAAGCAAGTCGAAATAATTTGGAGGAAGTTATGGCATTACTAGAAAGAGTTTCAACCTTGATCCGGGCCAATTTGAACGAACTGATTGATAAAGCTGAGCACCCGGAGATCATGATCAAGCAAGTCATCCTGGACATGGAAAATCAGTTGCTCCAGGTGAAAACGCAAGTGGCCATTGCCATGGCTGACCAGCATTTGCTGGAAAAGAAGCAGAAAGAGAACGAAGACAAAATTGCCGACTGGACCCGCAAAGCCGAGCTGGCCGTGGGCAAGAAGCAGGACGACCTGGCGCGCGCCGCCATTGAGCGCTCGCTCCATTACAAGCAGATGTCAGAGAATTTCCGCCAGCAGGTGGCCGACCAGACAGCGCAGGTGGAGACGCTGAAGAATGCACTCAATAAGCTCACGCAGAAGCTGGAAGAGGCGCGCTCCCGCAGCGAACTACTGATTTCCCAGAACCGCCGCGCTCGTACTCTAAGCAAAGCGGCCGATGCACACTCAGGCGTCTCCGGCCCGAATCACGGAGCGACGTTTGATCGCATGAAACATAAGGTGATGCGGCAGGAAGCCATTGGCCAGGCCAAGACTGACTTGTTGTCATCCGATGCTGCCAGCGTGGAAGATCGCTTTGCCCAGATGGAAAAAGAAGACGAGATTAACCGCATTCTGGGTGAGCTGAAGGCGAAGCGGGCTTAGGCCCGCGGCGGCTCGTGAAGCCAGGCAACAATTGGTGTGCCTGGCCAAGAGGCGGAGGCATGTGGAACAGGATCGGCGCCAAAGCGTTTCCAGGTACAAGACACCCGTGGGCGGCGGATTGATTGGTTTCATCGCCATGATCGGAATGGCCATTGTGCTGATGATAGGCAGTAACTTCGCGCGGCAATTTCTGTTTTTGGCGATCCCTACAGGCGGCGTAGTGGCACTTGTCTTGTATTGTGCCCGTCACCGGAG
>DATBVH010000390.1:0-4597 GCA_036515395.1 Candidatus Angelobacter sp. | reverse complement strand
GGGTGGGGACAAGCTGTCTATTACGGCGACGGACCTTGATTTGAGTCTCCGCACGTCGTGCCCGGCCAAGGTGAAGAAAGAGGGTTCTTGCACCATACCGGCGCGCAAACTTTACGACTATGTGAAGCTGCTGGGCGATGGCGACATCAGCATCAAGCTGCTGGAAAATCACTGGGTACAGATCCGCAGCGGACGGTCGAATACCAAGATGGTTGGCATGGCGCGGGCAAATTTCCCCGCACTTCCCTTGTTTCCCGCCGAATCAGCGCTTCAACTTCCCGCGCAGGTATTGCGCCAGCTGATTGCCCGGACCATCTTTTCCATCTCCAACGAAGAATCACGCTACACCTTGAACGGCGCCCTTCTCGTGCTTAAGCCAGAATCGCTCACAATGGTCGCCACGGATGGCCATCGACTGGCGCATATTGAACACGGCGGCACCAAGCTGCCTGTAAGCGGAGAGTTGAAGGTCCTGGTGCCTAAAAAGGCGATGGCTGAGCTGAGCACTCTGCTGAACAGCACTGATACCCAGACTGTTGAGTTTGCCAAAGACGAATCGACTCTGTTTTTCCGTATAGGCGGACGTCTGCTGACCTCTCGTCAGCTCACCGGGCAATTTCCGAACTACGAAGCGGTTCTTCCCCGCGAGAACAATAAGTTTGTAACTGTGCATTGTGACGAGCTTTCAGGCGCTATCCAGCGCGTGGCGCAGTTTGCCGATGAGCGCTCCAATGCAATCCGCATGCGCGTAGAGAAGAATGAATTGAAGGTTTCATCTTCTAACACCGAGACAGGCGAATCTGAAGATTCGATTGAGACTGCTTATACTGGGGATCCCATGGTGATCGGGTTCAATTCTCAGTATCTGCTGGAATTCCTCAAGGTGGTGGGCTCAGGCGATGTTCGTTTTGAATTCAAAGACGCTCAGACTGCTGGACAGTTGCGACCGGACGAGGCCGCGGACAGCGAGTATCGTTACAGATATATCGTGATGCCGATGCGAATCTGAGAGCTGCGAAAAATCGAAAGAAATAAACAGGCCGGACACATGTCCGGCCTGAAGTTTTTGGAGGCAATTCCTTACTGAACTATTTTGCGAGCCAGAACGCGTTCAACCGTCTGTTCTACGCCGGGAAGGAATGATTCCATGCCAGCGGAAGCGAAGGCCATCTCACCGCGAACGGTGTGAGTTAAAAGCGCTTCATTCCAACGTTGGAAGATAAGGCGGCGAGGCGAATCGAGCACGTTGCTGCGTGCAGGCTCGGGTTTGGCCAGGCTGTAAGCCCAGAGTGAAGCCGCGGCGAGATAAACAACATTTGGCAATACTTCAAACATTGTGTTCAAAGCGGGCACCCGGCCGGTCATGTAGGTGCTGATCAAATCAATGGCCGCATAAATACCAAGGCCGAGAGCGATACTCATGGAATGTGTACGCCAGGAAAGCCCCAAACGTTTCTCGAGTCCAAAAAACAGGAGCAACAAACCGCATTGCATCAATCGAACTGTACGCTGCAGAAGTTCAGTGGCAGCAATGACTTTATTGCTTCCCGTGCTAGCGGTTGCAAACGCGGTGAGAAGAGCTGCCAGAACTAGAAAAACAGCTGCCCAGCGAAAGAGCATTTTGCCAAGATCAATAAGGGCGGAATAAGGCTTGAGCGCATTTACCAGGAGCTCATACAAGACCGCAAACTCAAAGACCATGGTGATCACATTGAGAACCCAGTAAATGTATAGGAACTGGGGACAGAAAAATATGAAGGGAATGATACTAACGGCGTAGGCAACCAGGCAGATGCATGTATAACGAAAAAAGACCGGAAATTCTGATTGCAACTTGCCACGATTCAGAATGCGCAGGGTATAGACCTGCACGCTGGCCGCAACAACTGCAATTACGATATAAATCCACTGCGTTAGGGAGATTTGCACGTTCGCCTCCAAGGGAACGCAAGCATACTATTCCCCGGAGCCGCAGAACAAGCCTCTCTGCGACACGAAAGTACAATTTACTGCTTGGTAAACATTCCCTGGAGTTTGCTGCGGGGCAAGCCATTGAATTTACTGGCTAACCCCTTTCAGGCGCAAACCCGGAAGGCCTAATGAATGTTACTTGCCAAGGGCACAAAGTCCATGAGGAGGACATTGGGGCTTGGGGATCGCGGCACCCGAATGTGGCTTGCTGATGTCCGTTGCAAGAGCTGCGTAGCCAGCGAACACCACAAGTGCGAAGATAGACGAACGAAGAAGCGCTTTCATGGGGGATCTCTCCTGTGTTTTTCTTTTGAAATCTTTTGAGTTAAAACTTGGGTCCTTGGTGGTGCATTCCGGTGTTCTGAAACGCGGTGATGAGTATACATTTCATCCCTAATTTTTCAACAGTTTATTAGTACAATTTGGTTAAGGAAATCAGCCCATTCCCGCCATCCCTTTGGCCAGTCCTTTGACCCGCTGCAGATTACGAAGGGGAGTGACCCAAAGTACCTTCTAAGCTATTGACTGTAGGTAACTTGGCGTTCCTGGTGATCGTCTGCCCGAAGGTAAGAAAATCACTGAAATGCGGAGGGCACCCTCAGCTCAGGAACCCAGGAAGTCAACAAAATGAGTGAATTCTTAAAATCTTTAAAACTTTTGGGCTTGAATTTGGGCCACGGGTCAAGAATTAAAAAGAGGCTTTTGCAGCAGTTCCCCAGGCGCACGAACTCGGGTTCGATTTACCGCATGAAATGCCCTTTGCTACACCTGTTTCGCGGAGAACAAGATGCTCGCACGAAGAAGCTGATCAACTCTGGCTGTGGTACAATAGGAACAGCATTGCACATCCACTAAAGTATTGAATTTCAGTAACTTGAGTGTTCTTTACTGGGATTGTGACAAGGCTGAAAGCAGCCGCATTGTGTGGGCTGAAACAGGAGTCTCAAAGTTGTCTACCCGTGAATCTGGAACTGCAGCAGCAAAACAAATGGCAGAACAAAACAAAAGCAAAAAGACCGGTGGCAACGGCAACGGTAATTACACCGCAGACGATATAAAAGTCCTTGAAGGCATGGAAGCCGTTCGGCTCCGTCCTGCGATGTATATCGGCTCAAATGGAGAGATGGGGCTTCACCACCTCGTTTACGAAGTGGTTGACAACTCCGTGGATGAAGCGCTGGCGGGTTTCGCCACTCAAGTTCAGGTAACAATCCATATCGATAATTCCATTACGGTGGTCGATGATGGACGCGGCATTCCTGTCGATGACATGGTGATCGACGGCGAAAAAGTTCCAGCCGCACAGGTTGTGCTCACAAAGCTGCATGCAGGCGGAAAATTTGATAATTCTAACTACAAAGTTTCAGGCGGACTCCACGGCGTTGGTGTCTCATGCGTAAACGCTCTCAGCCATCAGTTTGATTTGGAAATCTGGCGCGACGGCCACGTGTGGGAGCAGGCCTACTCAAAGGGCGATCCGCAAACCAAGCTGAAGAAAACCGGGACCACCAAAAAGCGCGGCACCAAAATACATTTTCTTCCCGACAAAGAGATCTTCACGGCAACGGAATACAACTTTGACACGCTGGCCCAGCGGCTACGCGAACTCGCCTTCCTGAATAAGGGCCTGGAGATCACGCTGACCGATGAGCGCCTTACCGATGCAAAAACCGGCGAAGCGAAGAAGCTGGATTTCAAATACTCCGGCGGAATTGCAGAGTTCATCAAGCATTTGAACCGCGGCAAAAGCGTACTGCATGACAAACCAATCTACATGGAAGCCGAGCGCGATGGCGTGCAGATGGAGATCGCGCTGCAATACAACGACGGATATTCCGAAACGGTTTTCAGCTTTGCCAACAACATCAATACGGTAGATGGCGGAACGCATCTTTCCGGCTTCCGTACGGCCCTGACGCGCACTATCAACTACGCCGGCCAGCAGCTTGGCTTGTTCAAAGACGTAAAAGAAAATCTGACGGGCGACGATGTTCGCGAAGGTCTGGTTGCAGTGGTCAGCGTGAAGTTGCCACAGCCTCAGTTTGAAGGGCAGACAAAGGGCAAGCTGAATTCTGACATCGCGGGGATCGTCCAGGCGTTTCTCAATGAACGGCTCGGCGCTTTCTTTGAACAGAATCCGCCTGTAGCGCGCAAGATCATCAACAAAGCGATTGAAGCCGCCCGCGCGCGCGAGGCTGCACGCAAAGCCCGCGACCTTACGCGGCGCAAAGGCGCGTTGGATGGCGGTGGACTGCCCGGCAAGCTGGCGGACTGCTCTGAGCGCGACCCGAATCGCTGCGAGCTGTTCCTGGTCGAAGGAGAATCCGCAGGCGGTACAGCAAAACAGGGACGCGACCGGCGTTTCCAGGCGATCCTGCCGTTGAAGGGAAAAATTCTCAACGTGGAAAAAGCCCGCTACGACAAGATGCTGGGCCACGAAGAAATTCGGTCCATGATTACGGCCATCGGGGCCGGGATCGGGAAGGAAGACTTCGACCCGACGCGCATCCGTTACGGCAAGATCATCATCATGACGGACGCGGACGTGGACGGATCGCATATTCGTACGCTGCTGCTGACGTTCTTTTTCCGGCACATGAAGGAGCTGATCGACCGCGGCCACGTG
>DATBVH010000389.1:0-6606 GCA_036515395.1 Candidatus Angelobacter sp. | reverse complement strand
GCGTCCATGTGGTTTATGACGGTGTGGGCCAGACGACTTTTGAGAAAGGCCTCAACGTTCTTCGCCCGCGAGGACACATGGTGCTCTTTGGGGGGGCGAGCGGTCCGGTGCCGCCGGTGGATCCAGTCAAGCAGCTGATGGCGAAGGGTTCACTCACGCTCACGCGGCCTAGTTTGATCCATTACGTGAGCACGCGGGAGGAATTGCAGCAGAGAGCCGGCGACGTTTTCAGCATGATTGGTGCAGGCAAACTAAAATTGCGCATTTCTCGCACCTACAAATTAGAAGAAGTTCAGCAGGCGCATCGTGATCTGGAAGGCAGAAAGACAACGGGCAAGATTTTGCTTGCACCGTAAAGGAGATACATGTCGACCCTGGGATTCATCGAGTATGAACAAGCCAGCGCGGAAGTGCGTGCCGTGTATGACGACATCAAGGCGACACGCAAGATCGACAAAGTCACAAACTTCTGGAAAGCGTTGGCGCATGATCCTGTCCGGCTGAAGCGCACATGGGAAGACACAAAAAGCATTATGGCGGCGGGAGCGCTTGATCCATTGGTGAAAGAGCTGTTGTACGTGGCGGTAAGCGTGAGCAACCAGTGCGATTACTGCATCGCCGCACACACTGCATCAGCGCGTAAAAAAGGCATGAGCGAGGCGATGTTCAACGAGATGCTGGCGGTTGTGGGCCTGGCCAATTCCAACAATCGGCTGGTGGCTGGATTGCAAGTAGAGATCGACGAGCAATTTAAAGCGATTGGCTGATCATTATTTCCCCGCTCCATTCTTCTTGCCTGCCTTAAATCTCTTTGCAAAAGAAATAAATGATGCCAAGGCAGATGAGACAAAGCCATCGTGCCGCCGGATGAAGACGGTTTCAACCCTTGAATCTGCAGGTGGCAGCCGATGGACAGCAACTTCGCCACGCTTGCTCGCTTCATGAACGAGAGCTTTCGGCAGCATGGTTACGCCCAGACCAGCGCCAGCACAACCCAGAATGCCATCCAGCGTGCCGAATTCCATAACGCGTATTGACCGCGCGCCTCGGGACTGCAAAATCCGTTCCAACTTAGTACGATAAGAACAGCCCTCACGAAAAACCAAAATCTTCACCTCTCCTGAACGACAGAGATCGCGCAGACTGCGTACACCTGGAGCGGCCACGAGCACCAATTCTTCGATGAAAATTGTTTCTTCAATGAGTTCCGGCCGTAACGTGGGTCCGGCAACGAACGCGCCTTCCAGTTTGTGGGCCAGCACATCCTGCATGAGTGCCAGCGTGGTACCGGTAACAAGAGAGAGATCAACCTTTGGAAAGAGAGCGCCGTATTGCGCAACAAGTCGCGGCATCCGGATCGCTGCTGTTGTTTCCAGCGTGCCCACCCGGAGAGCTCCTTCAGGCGGATGATTCTCATTGGCTACGGCATTCCTGGCTTCCTGCAGAAGGCCCTGCGCCCTGATGGCGTATGGGATCAACCGCTCTCCGGCGCGAGTGAGCGTTACACCACGACGATTACGATTCAGAAGAGAGACGCCAAGCTCCGTCTCCAGAGCTTTGATATGCATGGTAACGTTCGATTGAACGGTATGGAGAGCTTCCGCCGCCCGGGTGATGCTGCCATACTGCGCGACTGTTGAAAAAACGCGAAGATGTGTGGATTCCACAATCACTCCTTTCTGACATCATAAAATAAGATGGCAGTGATCACATCAAATCATTTTACAAAATGTCTAGCGTGCTTGAATCTAAAAGGGTGGGCATTACAAAGAGGGGTGAACCCGTGAAACGCGGAGCATTGAGAGAACGATTTGACATGACTATTCCAGTGGTGCTGGCGCCGATGGGCGGCGGCCCATCAACACCTGAGCTTGTAGCAGCGGTTTCCAACGCTGGCGGCCTGGGATCGCTGGCCGTGGCATATTCCAACGCCGAACGCATTGAGCAGGATATTGCCGCTGTCCGAAAGCTCACGACAAGACCGTTTGCCGTTAATTTGTTTTCGCCGCAGGCGCAATTACCGCTGAAGGATAACGTAAACGCCGTGTCTGACTTTTTGCGTTCTTATCATGAGCGGCTTGGCTTGAAAGCGCCTGAGCTTCCACAGAAGCCAATCGAAAACTTTGACGAGCAGTTGGATGCTGTCGCAACAGCGGCTCCGCCCATTGTGAGCTTTACTTTTGGGCTGCTGCCTGCGAAAGCCAGTGAGCGGCTTAAGGCGCAAGGAACATATCTGATGGGCACGGCAACCACAGTAGACGAGGCGCGACAGTTAGAACAGGCGGGCATAGATGCGGTGATTGCGCAGGGCAGCGAGGCTGGCGCACATCGCGGTACATTCGCTGTCCCGGCTGAAGAAGCACTGGTCGGCGTGGTAGCGCTGGTTCCACAAGTGGTGGATGCTGTGCGCGTCCCGGTGATTGCTTCCGGCGGCATCATGGACGGGCGCGGCTTGGTGGCGGCATTGGCGCTGGGCGCAAGCGCGGTACAGATGGGAACGGCGTTTCTGGCCTGCAAAGAAGCAGGGACGAACGCTGCCTATCGTGAGGCACTAATCCGTGGCCGCGAACAGGCAACAACACTCACGCGCGCTTTTTCCGGACGAATGGCCCGTGGTCTGAGCAACGAGTTCATCGAAAAATGGAATGCGGCAGGGCTCGAACATCTGCCTTATCCGTGGCAAAACGCGTTTACGCAGCCCATGCGCCGCGCGGCGGCCGGCGCTGGACAGGCAGGGCTACTTTCCTTGTGGGCAGGACAGGGCGTGGGAATGTTGCGTGAGACGACCACCGAGCAACTGATGAAGGAATTACACGAAGAGATGAAGCGAGCGTGGTCGAAGCTGAAAGATCAGCTGGAGTAAGCATCGTTCTGAATTACTAACGAACCAGGCCTGGGGGATAGCATCGCAACCGGCTTAGCACCGATGTAATTTGCGAACTTCCTTAAGCTTCCGCTATTCTCATCATTATCCATATCCATACAACTCCAGCAATCCTGATGAAGCAGCAAGCAACAACCCTGCGCGTATTTGGTTTGATTGTACGCTGCCTTTTTGCCTTGCTGCTGGTTTTTACTTCCTTCTACTCGGTTCTCGCGTACGTACCAGATACGTACCACGCCTTCATACAAGCCCCTTTCATGGGCTGGATTCCCACGCTCATTCGTTTTCAGCCCCTCCTCTATACAGTTCTCGTGACCGCGGTTTCGATCTCGCTCTGGACGAACAGAGATAGTAGTGACCGTGTTTCACGGCGATTAGTGATGGAATTCATGATTGCGGCAGTGCTGTCGGCGATCTATTTGATGATTGCGCATCCTTACAGCAGTTTGCAGAATGATTCGCAGAGTTTTGTGCTGGCACTGGCTACGATTTTTCCCATACTGTGGATTGGCGTCATTGATTGCCGCGCGTACTGGCGTAGAAGGGACTGGACCGCGGTCTCCTTGCCACGATTTGGCATTTCTCTGTTGTTGTCAGGCGCTCTGGCGGTAGCAATCGTGTATCCAGCAACTGCCTATTTGCGATATTGGACTGCAGGCACACCTCTACCTCCGATCGGCCGCATGGATCTTCTTGCCTGGAGCGAGGCCGTTCTCGCTCACGTCCTCTTGTTCTGCATGGCCATTGGGCTACTTGCCTTCTGTGAGTCTGTGGCGTGGAGAACCAGCTATCCGTTAAAGGTCAGATTTGTATCATTTGCTGGCGTCGCCTGGCTCACACTCGCAGTGCTGATGGAGCGCGTCGCTTTTGGCGCGATACCGTTTCATGGAACGGAATCTCTGGTTTATTCCTGCTTTTTTGGGCTTGCCGGCGTGGTGTTCGCAGCAGGCCTGGTTCTACGTGCAGAGTCACAAGTATCTGCAGAATCGCATGCTGTGCCGCAACGTCGTCATCAAGTGGAAACCGCTCTTCTTGCTCTGGTACTGCTGGGCGCAACGTGCATTGTGCCGGCGATGATCGGATTGATCGACTGGAATTCCATTGTGGAGAAAACATGGGTACTTGTTTTCTGGACGGCCACACTATTCATTTTAATGAGAGTGATACCGCGTCCCAGGCGCGCGCTTCACCCGCTTGCTGCAATCACTTTACCAATCGTCGCTTACTGTGTTTCGGCATTTGGATTCCAGCCGCAACAATGGACATCACCCGAATCTTCACTTTCAAATGCGGTGAACATTCACAGTTCTTACGATACTTCCTATGTGCTGGCGCACGATCTGCTGTCAACGACCACGAAAGAACCCTGTGATGATCAATGCAATTATCTCCACGAACAGACCAATATTCCGCCGGCAATGCTTTCATCCGCGCCGGAACTGAATCTGGTAGATCATCTGGAGCGAGCCAAAGGAAAGCTGCCTGACATTTATGTCCTGGTGATTGACAGTCTGCGCCAGGACTACGTTACGCCTTACAATCCGGCAGTCGATTACACGCCAGAGATAGCAGCGTTCGCCAAGGACAGCCTGGTCTTCCATAACGCATTCACGCGTTACGCCGGCACTACGCTTTCAGAACCGGCAATATGGGCCGGGGCCATGCTGCTGCACACACATTTCGTGCAACCATTCTCGCGGGTAAACAACCTGGAGAAGCTCGCCACAGTAGACGGCTATGAGGAATTTGTTACAGTCGATACCACGCTGCGGTCATTGTTGAGCAATCACAGTGATCTTGTGCCGCTCGATGATCATGCTGATAAATGGACAGACATCGACCTTTGTTCCACTGTGGATGACGCAGCCAAAAAGATTTCACGCCGTGGTGATCCAGCGCGCCCGATTTTTATGTTTACGCAGCCGCAGAATGTTCATCTGCTGACGGTCCATAAGCGGCACGCTGACATGATTCTGAATACGCGAGAACAGCTGGAACGGGCGTATGCGCAGGACCTGAGGCGCATGGACAGCTGTTTTGGCCGCTTTGTTCGCTTCTTGAAAAGCAAAGGGCGATACGACAACAGCATTATTGTGCTGACGGCAGATCATGGCGAATTCGGCCGCGGCGCGCATACAACTTCCATCGAGCCCGACGTTCTGAAAGTGCCGCTCATCATACACGTGCCTGAGGTTATACGCCGCACGTATCACTACGACACGTCCAAGCTTATTTTTACTACGGATATAACGCCAACGCTTTACTACCTGCTGGGGCACCGGCCGCTTCGGAATAATGAGATATTGGGTCGCCCGATGATCACTGAGACAAGCGATGAGTCATTGCAATATGAGCGATCCTCCTATCTTGTGGGCGCCAGTTACGCGGCAAATTATGGGATCCTGAGCGACAATGGGAAAACTCTTTTTGCCTTTGACGATTCCAAACACGAAGAAGCTTTGTATGATCTGGCGGCGGACCCGCACGGCGATCATAATTTGATCACGCCACAGGTAGCGAAGGTAGATGACAAGGAGATTCGCGACCATCTGGCGCAAATCGCCAAAGCTTACAACTTTCAGTACCGGCCACTCACCCTGATCGGCTGGCTGATGCATTAAACTCTTGCAAAGCGGCTGAGTTGTCACTTCCGTTTTCTATAGGCCGAGGTAAGCAGCGCGGACCATTTCATTGATAAGAAGATTTTTGGCTTCGTCGGCCAGCAGCACGGAGCCGTTCTGCACCACATAGCCTCGATCAGAGATGCTCAGGGCGCTGACCACGTTCTGCTCGACGATCAGCATGGTAATTCCGGTGCGACGGACTTCCTGAATTTTTTCAAAAACCTCTTCAACGATTTTTGGCGCAAGGCCCAGAGAAGGCTCGTCGAGAAGAAGCAATTTGGGCTGGGCCATGAGACCGCGGGCGATGGCCACCATCTGCTGCTCGCCACCGGAAAGCGTTCCGGCCAACTGCTCGAGTCTTTCCGCCAGTCGAGGGAAGAGCGTTAGTTGTTCCGCCATCAGATGCTTTACATTTGCGCGCGCGCGTGGAGTAAAAGCTCCGAGAGATAGATTCTCTTTGACCGTCATGAAAGGAAAAACCTGGCGGCCTTCAGGGACGTGGCTTACGCCGCGCTCCACCATGTCATGAGCAGGAACGCGTGATACATCCTGGCCAGCAAAACGCACAGAGCCGCTGGCGGGCGGCTTCATGCCGGAGATCACGCGCAGGATTGTCGTCTTCCCTGCTCCATTGGCGCCGATAAGCGTTACTATCTCACCAGCATTTACCTGGAGCGAGATATCAAAGAGCGCCTGCAAATCGCCGTAATAAGCGGTTACGTTGCCGACTTCCAGCAAGGGCGCACCCGGGGTTGGATTGAGAGAGCTGGTGGGCGCGTTCACTGGGTCAGCTCCTTGTATTTTGGTCCGAGATAAGCCTCGATGACCTCCGGCAGCTTCACTACCTGAGCGGGAGCGCCTTCAGCGATTTTTGCGCCGTAATCGAGAACGATCACGCGATGCGCAATCTTCATGACGACCTGCATCACGTGTTCAACACCGCCCACCACACTGACGCCCCATTCTGGCAAGCGCTTTACCAACTCCGCCAACGCAAGCGCTTCACTGGTGGTGAGACCGGAGACGACTTCATCGAGAAGAATCAGCTTGGGCTTGGTGGCCAGTGCGCGGGCAATCTCAAGTCTCTTAAGAGCGGCC
>DATBVH010000388.1:0-3089 GCA_036515395.1 Candidatus Angelobacter sp. | reverse complement strand
GGACGTGATTGGCTGCAACTGCAGCGTTGGTCCGGTGGCAATGCTGGAAGCTATTGAGCGCATCCGCCGACTCACGGACAAGCCGCTGGCCGCGCAACCCAACGCCGGAATCCCGCGCAGCATTGAAGGCCGCAATATCTACTTGTGCTCGCCGGAATATATGGCCAGCTATGCGCGCAAGTTTGTGAATGCCGGCGTAAATCTGGTAGGCGGATGCTGCGGAACAACGCCGGAGCACACCAGGTCAATGAAGTCGGCGCTGCGCATGGCCGATGCCAAAGGCAAGCCGGGAGGCTTTCAGGTAATCACTGAAGCCAAGCGCGAATCCAGCATTACGCCACCGCCACTGGCGCAGCGATCAAATCTCGGCAAAAAGCTGGCGGCCGGTGAGTTTGTAACGCTGGTTGAGATTGTTCCGCCCAAGGGAATCGACTTTCGCAAAGAAGTGGAAGGCGCCAAGTTTCTAAAAGCTGCCGGCATTGACGCCATCAATATCCCTGACAGTCCGCGCGCCTCTGCCCGCATGAGCAACATGGCTCTGTGCCTTCTGGTGCAGCAGCAGGCCGGGATAGAAACGGTCCTGCACTTTACCTGTCGTGATCGCAACGTGCTGAGCATGCAGTCTGAACTGCTGGGCGCTTACACCACCGGACTGCATAACCTGATCTGCATTACCGGCGATCCGCCCAAGCTGGGGAACTATCCTGACGCGACTGCGGTCTTTGACGTGGACGCAATCGGCCTGGTCAACATTGTTCACAACCTGAATCACGGCTTGGACGTAGGCGGCAATCCGATTGGCTCAGGAACAAAGTTCCTGATCGGCGTGGGAGCGAATCCAGGCATCGTGAACATTGACGAAGAAGTGCGCCGCTTTGAATATAAAGTTGAAGCCGGTGCAGACTACGCCGTGACGCAGCCGGTTTTTGACGTGGCGCTGCTGGAGCAGTTCCTGCGCCGCGTCGATCATCACCGCATCCCGGTGCTGGCTGGAATCTGGCCGCTTACCAGCGTGCGCAATGCTGAGTTCATGAAAAACGAGCTCCGCGTTTCCGTGCCGGACGCAATCCTTGACCGTATGGCACGCGCTCCAAACGCTGAAGCCGCCCGCGCTGAAGGAATCCTGATTGCGCGCGAAATGCTGCACAAAGTGCGCGATCTGGTGCAGGGTGCCCAAGTAGCTGCTCCGCTGGGACGCTACAGCTCAGCTATTGACGTGCTGGATGGAATCGCAGGATCTGCCACGGCTGCAGGTTAAACCGCTACTTTAAGACTTTGACGTATTCGTATAGTGGCATGCCAAAGAAGTTACTGATCCGGCCGGAAGGCTGAAATCCGTTTCTGCGGTAAAAGTTGATCGCTCGACGGAGAGGCTCGGTTGTATCCAAAGTGATCCGAATGCATCTCTGAGCGCGCAGCTCAGCTTCGGCAGTCTTCAGAAGTTGCTGAGCTACTCCTGAACCAAAGTATGAAGGGAGCACCGCCATTCCGCGCAGATGACCTTCCTCCGGGCTGACTAGATTGCATGCCACTGTACCGATGATCGCGCCACCGCTCCGGTCTTCGGCCACAAAGATCCTCATACTCTTCATGCGGAGCTTTATGGTTTCAGCGGAAAGTACGGTATCCAGAAAAGCTTCTGCTGTGTAGCTGCTCTGGTACGGCGCAAAGGCTTCTGCCAGACAGTTTAAGACTGATGGCACATCGGTCGCAACGGCTGGCCGGATAGTACAACGTGGTGCGGGTCTCATGTGGGTCCGAGCGATTCCAGCGGCATTTTAGATTGGATCCGAGGGGGATAGGGTTCGAGTTCTTTACTCGAAAAGGGCTGAATCGTTTTCATTTTTATTCCCAAAATGTGGAAAAAATATACGGAGCGGCTCCTGCTTATCGGGTTAGAATGTGCCATGGAGTTTCGGCTCTGTGCCTAAGTTTGAAGATTGCCTTCAGCGTCTTGAACAAATCGTCGATGAGCTGGAAAGAGGTAACGTTCCGCTTGAACATGCGTTGAAGCTCTTTGAAGAAGGCTTGAAGCACTCGTCTTCATGCCGTAAGGAACTGGAAGAGGCCGAAGGCAAGGTTGAGATTCTGCTTCGCCAGAACGGAAAGTTACAGCCTGAGCCCTATGAACCTGCGGAACGGGCCCAGACGGTCAAGAAATAGTTCCCCTATAGCCTGCGTAAGTCCAGCAGCATGAGAGTCCAAATCGAAAACAGCCGACGTGTTTTCGCATAGCCAATGAGGATGCCTTTCATGAAACCGCTGAGTGTAGTTGTCGCCCAAAGCAACAGCAAAACTGCGGAAATGTTGGAGAAGTCGCTCTATAACCATTTCCGCGTAGTGCATCTGGCCGGAGATGTGGATGAGTTGCGCCTGGCCATCCCCAGGTTCCGCGCTGATGTGGCGATTGTCGATCTTGAGTTGGCCGCGCTCAGTGACGTGCAGCAGCTCAAACGGGATTTTGTATCCACCACCATTGTGTGTACGCATCGCCTGGCCGATGAAACAATGTGGGCCAATGCGCTGGCTGCCGGCGCCATCGATTGTTGCTATGCCTCCGATGTGCGCGCCATTGTCCTGGCGGCCAGCCATACCAAGCCTGTTGCTCACGCGCACGCAGCCTGAAGAAATCTGTTGTACCCTCCTCCGTCTAAAGGGAGCATCCGAAAGATGCTCCCTTTTTTGTTATAGCGATCACCTCATGCGATGGCGATTCCTTCACCAAGATTGATTTTTCCCGGCAGATCAATTGGCTTAAATGGAAGCTGCAACAGTGTAATGTCCCTGATCTTGATCTCTCCGCGACCTTCACAGGAGCCGGTCTCTACAGACTTGATACGCGCCTCCTCGATTTTCAATCGGAGCGCTTTGAGAGTGATTTCCAGGGTGACATCGAAAAAGATCTTTTTTGTGAACTCCGCAAATTGAATCTCCACAAACGGATGCAGTTCAATGCTCATGCTATGGTCTGTTAGGTTCACCCGCTGCGCTGTCCCACCAGCTTTGCTTTGCTCGGCATACTCTGCCAGTGTGCCGTACTGGTTCCACGTGCTCGCCATTACATTCATCAAGTCCATATTCAGCAGCTG
>DATBVH010000387.1:0-3194 GCA_036515395.1 Candidatus Angelobacter sp. | reverse complement strand
TATTGCTGGCCACGCTGGCTTTTGGTCCGCGTCCGCCCACGGCAAAGGCGCGAATGTTATCCATGGCGACTGCGGGCACTGGCCCTGCCAATGTGCGCGGGAGCGCCCCTCCCATAGCGACGGCGCGGAACGGAGAAGCGTCCGGCTCCTTCACGCCGGCAATCGCGCGATTCAGCCAGCCATCTTCCGTGGACTTCACGCCGGGCGTGCCGGATTCCATATAGTCCTGCGCGTCAAAGTGCGAGCGCGTATTGTCTGGAGAGCCGGCGGCATGCACGATGGCGAGATGCTTCTGTTCCCACAGCGGCTTGAATGCCGACATGGATGGATGCAGCCCGAAGAAGCCGTCAAGATCGAGCACACTTTGCCGAGGGATGGCAATGCTGGGGCGCATGTTGTAATACGCCTGCTCACCGTGCGGCACTACGATGTTCAGCCCATCGGCGGCGCCGCGCTGGAAGAGAACGATCAACCGCTTCGCGCCCGGAGCGGCGGTTTCCGCGGCATAAACAGCGCGCGCAAGAAAGCTGGGAACCACGCTGGTGCCCACGATGGCCAACGCGCCGTTCTTCAGGAAAACTCTGCGAGTGATCAACATTGTGTTGCTCCTCAGGCTGTTGGCTCTTGGCTATTAGCCTTTGGCCCTTAGCCTTTAGCCAATCCTGCAGGTATCTAAAAAAACAAAGGCTAATGGCTAACTGCTATCTTCTTTGAAACTCCGGCGATCCCATAATCAACCCGGCAATCGCGCCATAGTTTGGTTTCTTGTCCGAGTCGTCCAGCTTGCGCTGGGAAATTTGCGGATCGCCTAACTGCTTCTGCATCACGGCATGCGTCTGCGATGAAACATCGCCTGCCAGGATTGACTTCTCCAGCGCTGCCAATGCCGCTTGTGAATCCGCGGGCGCAGGGCCAGGGATCAGAGCTTGCGGATCAAGCGACGTTCCCGGCAGCTTGCCGGAAGCCAGTTGCAGCGCGAAGTTCATACGGTTCAGCAGGGCCGATGAGTTCACCCATGCTTCCGCTTTCATGGAGTAGCCGGTTGGCGGCTGCATAGCATAGAGCGGCATGCCCATGCGATTGAGCGTGGCTACCAGCGGCAGCGCATTCTGAATGTCAGCGCCGGACGCGCGCGCGGCTGAAGCCACAAACTCAAACGGCGTTTTCATCTTGGCGCGGTAGGCATCGGCGGCCCAGAATTCAGGCGAGTGGAACATGGTGCGGAGCACTTCGCGTATGTCACCATCCTTCTTCAGGAAGGTGTCAGCCATGCGGTCAACAAGGGCTTGCGACGGATTGTCCGACACAAAGCGCATGGCCAGTTTGCGCGAAATAAATTTGGCGGTTGAAGGATGATGCGCCAGCACGTCCAGCATCTCCTCGCCTTCTTTTTCACCGTGTTCGCCAATCTTGCGGCCCAGGACATATTTAGGACCCGGCTCGTGCGCACGCTCATTAAATTTAAAACCGCCACCTAGCTGCGGCTTCTCTATCGTCCAGCCGGTAAGAACCTTGGCCAGTTCCGTAACGTCTTTTTGCGTATAGCCGCCGTCCACGCCGAGCGTGTGCAGTTCCATAATTTCGCGCGCATAATTTTCATTCAGCCCGCTGGGACGGTTTTTAGCCTGCAGCGGGCGAGGACGCGGAAAGCGCCCGCGCCGGCCGGCGAAACGTTGCGGCCCATACAGCGCCAGCTCGGAATTCGGTCCCACGCTCTGCCAGTTATCGAGATAGAAAAGCATGGCGGGACTCTTCGCGGTAGCGGCCAGAATATCTTTGAACTTGCCCAGCGCGTGCGGACGGATCACGTCGCGCTCATAGGCGCTCACCATGTAGCGATCCGGCCCTTTGCCGATAAAGACGTTGAAGTGGTTGAACCAGAAATCCGTCATCACTTCATCAAGCTGGCGATTGCTATAAATCGCGCGCAGCAGCTTGGCCTCAGCCAGCTCACCCATGACAGCCTGCGGCTGGATCATCGCTTCCACGGTCTCGCGCTGCTCCGGCTTCATGTCATCCACCAGCTGCATCGCCCGCGGGCCTTTGTATGTCTTGGCCAGATCCAGGCGTTCGTCGACTGGCATTTTCAGAATGGCTTTGTAGCGATCATCGGGTGGCAATTTCAAAAGGCGATCCGGATCAAGATCGGCATACATGGCGTCTTCACGCCGTTTTTGTTGCTTGCGCTGGTCCGCCGTTCCAGCAGGCTCATTACCCGTGGACATTTCTGCTGGCGCATCTTTCGATCCAGCGGTTTGCGTGATTGCGGCTGGCTGGGCTTTGGCGGCGGACATCTCAGGATCGGTCGAATTGTTATTGCCGCTTGCAGCTTTATCTTCTTTGCTCTGCTGGCGCTGCTGGTAAGCCGCCATGCGCGATTCATACACCGCTTTCTTTGCGGGATCGTGCGGCATGGACATGCGCCCGTTCTCAATGGCTTTCAACACCTGCGGCGGAGGAAAATTTTCCACCATCTCCCTGGTGCTCATCTTCAAGGTGCGGAACGGCGCCAGGCGTGATTCCAGCGCGCCGTCATCAATCTTTTCCGGATGGAGCTGTTCATCAAACCATTTGTCCAGTCCCTCAGCCCGAAGTTTTTCAACATCGGCGGGACGCGCGCCAAAGGTAAACCGATTCAAGGCGTGGATGATCCGCTTGTCGTCTTCCATCTGCATCGGCGCAGCCGCAGATGCACTGGAATCAGATCGATGAGACTTGGATTTTTTGTCGCCGGCAAACAGCACGGCCGTGGAGATCAGCACAATAAGGCCCAGCAAAATCAGTTGCTTGCGCTCAGCGGGCATAGACGCTCCAGGAACTCTTCTTAATCAGGAATACTAACCCTAGGCCAGGTAAAAGTTGTGGAAAAAACCTTTCACCACAGAGGACACAAAGGAACACAGAGGAATCCTGGTCATTCGTCCAAACATCGCGCCGGGTGAGAAGACGCAGGACTCCACAAAATGAAGGAATAGGTGTTCTTCCTTTGTGATCCTTTGTGTCCTCTGTGGTGAAAGTTTTTTGTGTCCTACGAGAGTGTCACTCTTCCGCGGGTCATGCGGCGGTTCAGCTCGGAAACCATATGATCGATGTCCGGCGGAGAAATATTGCAGGCCACGCTGGGGTCAAGGAACATTTTCCGTGTCCGCGTTTCCCCGGCAGATGACCACGGTCGCGGCGGCGAGACATGGCTC